>JBELMC010000064.1:0-16849 GCA_042096155.1 Dinoroseobacter sp. | reverse complement strand
GTTGACAAACCGCCCTTTGGTATAGCGCGCAATATTTTCGGACCGCGCCAAATAGGTTTTGCCGAGCGTCTGGCGCCCCGCGACCCACCGCCACCCCAACGTGTTGCTGGCAGGATCGCCATCGAGCAAATGGCGCAAGAAAAAATCTGCACCGAGCGCCCAGGGCAGATCCAATGTAAAGACCCAAATCGACGCAAACCACATCCGCGCGTGATTGTGCAAATAGCCAGTCGCAACCAACTCATGAGCCCAAGCATCAAAACAGGCAATCCCAGTGCGCCCCAAACAAGCATCTTCCCACAACAAGCGCAGGCCCGCCTGGCTGCTCAGCTGATCCAAATCGCGCCTTAGCTGAGCCTGATACCCACACCAAACGGAGGGTCGCCGCTCCAGCCAACCTTTCCAATACGACCGCCAGAAAACCTCTTGAATGAACTTTTCGGCCGCGGCTGCGGTATGGTGGCGCAGCACCTGGCGCAGCACATCCTCAGGCTGAACAAGGCCGTGGCGCAGATAGGGAGACAAACCACTGACGTGAGGATGCCCTTCAATGTCATAATTTCGAAACTGGGCATAGTCTCGTCCGGCCTTGGTCAAAAACGTGTCCAGCCGAGAGATCGCCGCGGTGTGAGAAGGTTCAAACAGCATGCGGTGCAGATGTGCCGCTGCGCCGTTTGGTCAAGTCGCCGACCGCTTCATTTTTTTGCAAAAACCGCAGCCAAACGAAGCTGGCCTCCTTATGATCGCATGGATCTGTATCAACCGGGATACATCTAGATCCACCAAGCCAATCATGTGGCAGCAAACTGTTTGATCGGGGTAAGATTTCGGATCAATGGTCCAGTTTACGTCCACCAGCGCGAAACCTGTGAGCAAGAACTGGTGCGGGGCCCTTGCAGCCCACCGGCCAGAGCTCTAAATAATTTGTAAATCTTTGCGCTATAGACCATCTCAGACCACCGGCCGACCGACTGTGTCGCCCGTATCAAAGGCAAAAACTCCATGCATGATCCCGTCGACACCTATATGAACCTTGTCCCAATGGTGGTTGAGCAAACCAGCAGAGGCGAGCGTGCTTACGACATTTTCTCTCGCCTTCTGAAAGAGCGTATAATTTTCGTCAGTGGACCCGTCCATGATGGGATGAGCCAATTGGTTGTCGCCCAACTGCTACATCTCGAGGCTGAAAATCCCGGCAAAGAAATCAGTATGTACATAAATTCGCCCGGTGGTGTGGTCACCTCAGGCCTATCGATCTATGACACCATGCAATATATCAAACCGAAAGTTTCGACACTTGTGATCGGGCAAGCGGCCTCCATGGGCTCCTTGCTGCTGACCGCTGGCGAAAAGGGCATGCGCTTCTCGTTGCCCAACTCTCGGATCATGGTGCACCAGCCTTCAGGCGGATACCAAGGCCAAGCGACGGACATCATGATCCACGCACAAGAAACGCAAAAACTCAAAGATCGTCTCAATCAGATCTATGTGAAGCATACTGGTCAAAATATCGAAACAGTCGTCGAAGGATTAGAACGCGACAATTTTATGGATGCCGAACAAGCCAAAGATTGGGGTCTGATTGACGAAATCGTCGAAAGTCGACCTAAAGAGGACACAAAATAACAAGAAAATCAAGATTTGAAAGATACTCGGCCCCCGCAATAGGGCCGAATCTCCAGCCGGGATTGAGCCAAAATCGCCCATTGCACCTCGCACAAGGGTGGCCTAATCTTTTCATTATACCGGGAACTTTGTAAAAACCGCAAAAGTTGACCGCGCTCACAAGCCGTGCAGTACGGCTCCAAAAGAAACCCTGCTCAACCACAGGTTGCAGGGTATGACGACGAGGCAAACGATGGCAAACTCCTCCGGTGACAGCAAGAACACCCTGTATTGTTCGTTCTGTGGTAAGTCTCAACACGAAGTCCGCAAACTGATCGCAGGACCCACGGTTTTTATCTGCGACGAATGCGTCGAATTGTGTATGGATATCATTCGCGAGGAGACGAAGACAGCAGGGCTGAAAAGCTCAGAAGGCGTGCCGACGCCGCGCGAAATTTGTGAGGTGCTCGACGATTATGTCATTGGCCAGTTACACGCGAAACGTGTACTTTCAGTCGCCGTGCACAATCATTACAAGCGCCTGAACCATGCGGCATCATCCGGCATGGAAATCGAGCTGGCGAAATCCAACATCATGCTGATCGGCCCAACAGGCTGCGGCAAGACATTGCTGGCACAGACCTTGGCGCGGATTTTGGACGTACCGTTCACCATGGCCGATGCAACGACATTGACCGAAGCCGGCTATGTGGGCGAAGATGTCGAAAACATTATCCTCAAACTCCTCCAGGCATCAGAGTACAACGTCGAACGCGCCCAGCGCGGTATTGTTTACATCGACGAAGTCGATAAAATCACGCGCAAATCTGACAATCCATCAATCACTCGTGACGTGTCTGGCGAAGGGGTGCAGCAAGCGTTGTTGAAGATTATGGAGGGCACGGTTGCGTCCGTGCCGCCCCAAGGCGGGCGCAAACATCCCCAGCAAGAGTTCTTGCAAGTCGACACGACAAACATTCTGTTTATCTGTGGCGGTGCGTTTGCCGGGCTCGACAAAATCATCGACCAACGCGGCAAAGGATCGGCAATGGGCTTTGGTGCCGATGTCCGTGAGCCCAACAGCCTGGGTATCGGCGATGCCCTGACCCAGCTGGAGCCTGAAGATCTGCTGAAATTCGGTCTGATCCCAGAATTTGTCGGCCGTTTGCCGGTGATCGCGACGTTGCAAGATCTGGACGAAGACGCGTTGGTTACGATTTTGACCAAACCGAAAAACGCGCTGGTCAAACAATACCAGCGACTGTTTGAAATCGAAGCGGCAGAGCTGAAATTTACCGATGATGCGTTGGTCGCCATTGCCCGCCGCGCAATCGAACGAAAAACTGGTGCGCGCGGTTTGCGATCCATTATGGAGGACATCCTGCTTGATACGATGTTCGACCTACCGTCGATGACCGACGTATCCGAAGTTGTGATCAATGAAGAGGTCGTAAATTCCGACGCTCAGCCCCTATTGGTGCATGCTGACCGCAAAGACGAACCTGCCACGGTTGGTTAGGTGTGTGAGCCCGGGGTTTTACCGTCCGGACTCTCCTTGACGTAGGAGTGCTGTGATGGCCACGCTGTGTGGTTCACACGCCGCCGCCTTGGCAGAAATCCGTCCGTATTTTAGCTGGCGATACGCTCTTCGAAGCTTTTCGAGATGAATGTCGGTACATGATCCCCCATGCCCACCACCTTTGGACTGCGATCTTCGCGTCCCCGGCCACCGCGCTCACGACGCGTGCGATCTTCAAATGGTTGCGGGTTGGACTTGGCTTGTCCGGCGGCGGGTTCGCCTGCGGTCGCGCCCGTTTCCGCCAGATCTGGCGCGGCCTGTGTCTTTGGCACATTCTTTCGGCTTCGATTGGTGCGCGCGCGTCGCGGCTCTTGTCCGACTTCACGGGGTGTCTCTGGCGCGGAGGTGTCGGTCGCCATCTTGGGCGTCGCTGCCGGAAGAGGGTTGTCCAGACGAGGCACAGATTGTTTGACCAAATGCTCAATCGCCGTAAGATTTTTCTCGTCTTGTGCCGAGCAGATCATCATCGCCGTGCCATTACGCCCCGCCCGGCCAGTACGACCGATCCGGTGCACATAGTCTTCAGCATGGCTTGGGACATCGTAATTGAACACATGGCTTACGGCAGGTATATCAAGCCCGCGTGCAGCCACATCTGATGCAATCAAAAACCGAACACTGCCATCGCGAAAGCCATCCAGCGTCCGCATCCGCTGGGCTTGTTCCAGATCGCCATGGATGGGTGACGCATTATAACCGTATTTCTTTAGTGATTTCGCAACGATATCGACATCAACTTTGCGGTTGCAAAACACAATCGCATTCGAACAGGCGTCGCCCTCACGATCAATCATCGCGCGCAACAATTTGCGTTTTTCGGTTGCTTGGCGATCCTTACGGCTGGCGCGGAACATGACCACACCTTGGGTGATATTTTCACTGGTAGTTGCCGCGCGCGCAACTTCGATCTTTTCGGGATTCGAAAGGAAGGTGTTTGTGATCCGCTCAATTTCAGGGGCCATTGTCGCACTGAAGAACAGGGTTTGGCGGGTAAACGGGGTCAGTTGGAAAATTTTCTCAATATCGGGAATAAATCCCATGTCGAGCATCCGGTCCGCTTCATCAACCACCATGATCTGGACCCCTGTCAAAAGCAGTTTACCTCTTTCAAAATGGTCCAGCAATCGACCAGGGGTCGCAATCAAGACATCGACGCCCTTATCGATGGCGATGTCTTGGTCTTTGAAGGACACCCCGCCAATCAAAAGAGCTTTTGTCAATCGTGTGTGTTTCGCATAGGTATCAAAGTTTTCCGCGACTTGTGCGGCCAGCTCACGGGTTGGTGCCAAAACCAGGCTGCGCGGCATCCGCGCCCGCGCGCGCCCCTTTCGCAGCAATGTGATCATCGGCAATGTGAAGCTGGCGGTCTTACCTGTTCCTGTCTGCGCGATACCCAAGACATCGCGACCTGCGAGCGCCGGAGGGATGGCCCCTGCTTGGATCGGTGTGGGGGACTCATAGCCAGTTTCGGCAACGGCTTTCAGAACCTTTGGATCGAGGTTCAGATCAGAAAATGTTGTCATATTCGTCCATTTCAGACGGCCTGTCTCGGTGTGGGCCACGGCGAGTGGGACGCAAATATCGGGCGACCCTGCGGAAGAACCCCAATGGGATAAGGCCAGATAGGGGAAAATGGCGGGCGCGTCAATGAATCCGCGATGTTGCGGTGTCTTGTGTGATTTTGGCCGCGTGCAATGTGTTGATAAATAGTCTTGCTGGAATGATAAGGTTAAAAGATCCGTCCTGTCCGCTTGCTTGGACAGTCAAACCCGCACGCAGCGCCAGCTGGAATGTGGCATTATCGATCATCAGGGTCCCGATCAACTTATGATATGGCGCCATATCATGTGTGAAGGGTTGAGACCATGTCGCTGGTTTGAACGGAACAGACTTACCCTCTCTACGGATATCTGAGATATCGAGATGTCTATGCACGCCGTCCCAATGTTTTCCCAATCGGATTGTAAAAATCAAACGATTGTCTTTTTCGATGACATAGCCGCGTGCAAGAATCACGTGATGTCTGGTGTTTTCAGTTTGTGACAGGACTTCGACGGCGGACCAGCCCCCCACAAGCTCTGGCACATCAGAGCGCGATACACTGCCCCCGGTGGATCCTGAACATGCGGCAAGGCTGAGACAGATCAAGCTTGCCCATATCCAACGCCGAACGCACATATGTCGAGCATGCCCAAAAGAGTTTAACAACAAGTTAAACCATCATCTCTTTCGTCGCAGAGAGCGTCACGGCTGGATGATCCCGCACAACTCGGTCGATGTCCCATTGCAGGCGCGTTAGAAATACGGGGTGCTCGTCATTGTCAAAGGCAATATGCTGTTTGTTGACATTAACCAATTTTTCAAGCTCTGCTTTGTCGCCGGAAATCCAGCGCGCCGACGTGAACTGAGACGGTTCAAATCGGACCGGCAGGCCATATTCCAGTTCGATCCGGCTTGCCAGGACTTCGAATTGCAACGCGCCAACCACACCAACGATGAAGCCAGATCCCATCATCGGTTTGAACACTTTCGCAGCCCCCTCTTCCGCAAATTGCATCAAGGCTTTATCCAAATGTTTGGCCTTCATCGGATCGCCGGCACGGCAGATTTGCAGCAACTCTGGTGCAAAGCTCGGGATACCGGACACACGCAATGTCTCCCCTTCGGTAAGCGCGTCGCCGATCCGCAACTGGCCGTGATTGGGGATGCCTATGATATCACCGGCCCAGGCCTCTTCGGCCAATTCACGATCAGCGGCCAAAAACATGACCGGATTCGAGATTGCGATCTGCTTTTTTGCCCGGACATGCGTCAATTTCATGCCGCGATGAAAGTGTCCCGAGCACAGGCGCACGAAGGCCACCCGGTCGCGGTGCTTGGGGTCCATATTGGCCTGAACTTTAAAGACAAAGCCGCTGACCTTTGTTTCTTCTGGGGAAATTTGTCTTGGTTGAGCCTGCTGGACTTGTGGCGCGGGACCGAAATGCGCGATCCCATCCATCAGCTCTTTGACCCCGAAAGAATTTATCGCCGAGCCAAACCAGATCGGGGTCAAAGTGCCTTCCAACAGCGCTTTCGGATCCAGCGGTGGCATCAACTCTCTGGCCATTTCGATCTCTTCCATCAACTTTTCAAGCAGATGCGCGGGCACATGTTCGGCCAGTTTTGGATCGTCTAATCCAGAAATCTCAATACTTTCAGCAACTTTATTTCGATCGGCGCGGTCCATCAATTCGAGCCGATCGCGCAACAGATCATAACACCCCATAAATTCGGGCCCGATCCCAATTGGCCAGCTGGCCGGGGTGACGTCTATTGCCAGGTTTTCCTGTATCTCATCAATTATATCAAAGACATCGCGGCTCTCGCGATCCATTTTGTTGCAAAATGTTAAAATCGGCAGATCCCGCATGCGGCAAACTTCAAACAGCTTTTGGGTTTGGCTCTCCACGCCCTTTGCGCCATCGATCACCATCACGGCGGCGTCCACTGCGGTCAGCGTTCTGTACGTGTCTTCCGAAAAGTCGGAATGCCCTGGCGTGTCGACCAGGTTAAATCGAAACTCTTGAAAATCAAACGACATGGCAGAGGCGCTGACAGAGATGCCGCGGTCTTTTTCCATCGCCATGAAATCCGACCTGGTCCGCCGGGCTTCGCCTTTCGCACGCACTTGGCCGGCCATTTGGATTGCCCCGCCAAACAGCAAGAATTTTTCTGTTAATGTGGTTTTGCCCGCATCTGGATGCGAAATAATGGCAAATGTCCGGCGCCGCGCGATTTCGGGCGGCAAAGCAGGTCGGTTTGATGTGGTCTGTGGCATAGGCGGGGTATAGTCACCCCGACGCACCGGTGCAATCGCCGCGTCAGCCTGCAGCGCGGCGTTTTTTGGCGACTTCAAGATCGCGTCGCTCGTTTGTGGTTAAGCTCAGCGGATGCGGAGCATGGCATAACTGCGGTGCGAGTTGCGTCACTTGGGCCGCGAGCCGATCGGTCAACCCTGCACGCGATGATGAATCCAGCAAGAAGCTCTCGCATGGAATTCCCTCAGCGTAGATGATTTCGTGTCTCTTCATTAGAACATGAAAATATTCGACAGTTCCGCCGGTCTCGGGTGTGATTGTCAGCCCATTGATCAACTTATGCGCCGGTTCCATTCGATTTTGTCGGTAGGGGGACAAATCGCAGCGCCGCTCAGGAACAAACAGACGGTGTGCGGCCGCAACGACCAGCTCAGATTCATTGGCAAACGCCCCCTCGCGGATTATAATGCGTGCGTGGCGCCCAACCGCAGGTACTTTGTCATGCAAAACACCAAGGACCGCAGCGCCCTGCCGATCACGTGTCAAGACCACATCGGTGTCGCGAATATCTTCGACGGCGCGCAAAGAACCGTCTTGTAATGTGATCCGCGTGCCGCGTGCAAAGGCCAAACAGGTCGGATCGGCCAAGGGCAACGGCGCTGCGATTGGGGCAATGGAAATTATGGTCTGCGGGGCAAAGATATCGAGTGTCCCCACAGGCAGAATCCAAGTTTTCTCACCACTTTCGAGCAACCGCATTTGTCCCGGCACGCCGCTTTCGGTCATCACGATCAAACAAAACTCAGCGCGAAATTCAGCACGATCGGTGACGTTTTGATAGTGCCAGGCAACTTGGGCCTTGGGGTCGGGGCCCCTCAGCAGTATTCGTTCGCCTTCGGTCGCAAAATCCATGCGGTACGTGTCGCCAAGGCAAATGTCGTTGATATGTTTAAATGCTTCGCCGGAATTAACGCCTTGGAGGCAGCGAAATGCGCCCCCTGGATAGACCAATAGGTTATGCTCAGATCGCTTGGCAGAATAGTGCTCGCGCGACATCGATCGGTTCCTTACAGACCCAGAAAAGCCATGGACACGCGGTCCATGGGCCGCCCGCCGAATGCGAATTGCCCCGCTCAAAGCATCTTCGAATTGCAGGCGTTGTCGATTGAAACCGGGTTTTTGATGAAAACGGGCCGAAATTGTCGAATGGCTTGGTACAATCTTTTGCTATCTTTGTGCTTTATCGCGTGTTTATAAACGGGCGACGGTCGAAATTGGCGTGCCTGCGGCGCCGAATCGACCATGGTTCTGTGCACGGTCGCGTGTGAGGCCATTCACATACCACCTTTGACAGGAGTGCGACATGGATCTGGGATTGACGGGTAAAACAGCGCTGGTCTGCGCGGCATCGAAGGGGCTTGGGAAAGGCTGTGCCAGGGCGCTGGCAGAAGCGGGCGTGAATTTGACGATCAATGCACGCGGCGCAGATGCGCTAGACGAAACCGCTCAGGAGCTGCGCAAGATGGGCGTCGACGTCACAGCCGTGGCCGCCGATATTACGACCGAAGACGGCCGCGCCGAAGTTCTTGCCGCAGCAGGCCAGCCTGACATCTTGGTGACCAACGCTGGCGGGCCACCTCCGGGAGCCTGGTCAGACTGGAGCCGGGATGATTTTATCAAGGCGCTCGATGCCAACATGCTGACCCCGATCAGCCTTATGAAAACGCTCTTGCCGGGCATGATTGATCGAAAATGGGGCCGTGTGGTGAACATTACCAGTCAATCTGTCAAAGCGCCGATACCGGCGCTCGGCCTGTCGAACTCCGCACGCGCCGGCCTGACGGGATACGTGGCTGGCACCGCTCGCCAAGTCGCAGGCTTTGGTGTCAACATCAACAATCTATTGCCAGGTATCCACGCCACGGACCGTGCGATTATGCTTGATACAGGGGTTTCGAAAGCCCACGGCATTTCGTTGGATCAGGCACGTGAAAACCGGTTTAAGACGATTCCCGCCGGACGTTATGGCACCTCGGAAGAATTCGGCGCGATGTGTGCGTTTTTATGCTCGCAACATGCAGGATTTATTGTGGGTCAAAATATCTTGCTCGACGGTGGTGGTGTGAACGCAACGCTGTGAGCGGATGCGTGCCAAGTGGCAAAACAACTCAGCCGCTGGCGTGACCTCTCAGTCCCAGATGGGGTGACAGTTTTGCCTGTCGCCCAGCGACAGTCGAGTTGCGCCCATTCCAACACCCTGTTAGCCATCTATTTGTTACATCAGCGCTGACAAATTTGCTCAGGACCGTTGCCCGTGCCGCAAACGCCCCGCCTTCAAGTCTCTGGCCTGAGCCGCAATTTCGGGGGGCGCAATGTTCTGGACGACGTCAGTTTTGCCATCCAACCTGGTGATGTGACGTGCCTTTTGGGCCCATCTGGTTGCGGCAAATCAACGACCTTAAGGCTGATCGCGGGTGTCGACCGGCAAACGACAGGGACGATCAAAGTGGATGGCGCACTGGTCTCGGGCGACGGGGTCCAGGCCCCGCCAGAAGCCCGGTCGGTTGGTCTTATATTTCAGGATTTCGCGCTTTTCCCGCATCTGAGCGTGGCCGACAATATCGGCTTTGGTCTGCGCGGCCCCAAATCCGAGAAGAACGCCCGCATTGATGAGCTTCTGCACCGCGTTGATCTGCACAAATACCACGGAAAATTCCCCCATGAGCTGTCTGGAGGAGAGCAGCAGCGCGTCGCCTTGGCGCGGGCGGTCGCGCCGCGCCCCAAAGTTATGCTGATGGACGAACCATTTTCCGGCCTCGACAACCGTTTGCGCGACGGCATCCGCGACCAGACTCTACAAGTGTTGAAAGACGAGGGTACTGCGGTGCTGTTGGTCACTCATGAGCCGGACGAGGCCATGCGGATGGCCGACCAGATCGCCCTTATGCGGGATGGCAAAATCGTTCAGCAAGGTGCGCCGTACAATATATACAATGCGCCTGTCGATAAAGCTGCGGCTGCATTTTTCAGTGAAATCAATATTGTTCGGGGCGTTGTTAAGGGCGCCTTGACCGATACACCATTCGGTGCCTTCCTGACGCCCGGTTTTGAAGATGGGTCCGTGGTTGAGATTATCATTCGGCCTCAGCATATCCGAATTGACTTTGATCGCGGCGGTGTGGGTCCGGTTCCAACACCACAGGATGGCACGGCCGCCCGAGGCATTGTTGAGCGTGCGCGGTTTATGGGACGCGAGAGCTTGGTCGAATTCCGCATGGATGCGGATCGCTCGGTGCTGCGCGCAACGGTGCCGGCGGTTTTTTTGCCAAAGCCGGGCATGGCGCTTTGGTTATCGATCCGGCGCGACCGCTGCTATGTGTTTGCCGCCAAAACGGACATTTGATCGCCGAACACGCCGATGCAAACTCGACAGCGCGCGGCGTCAATCAATGCCAGCCTGTGGCAATAGGATCGACAATTTATCCAACATCGAACGTGCAGCGCGCGCCGTGTTCGCCTCGGCATGTCCGGAGATGTGTCTCAGCCCGCTGACCGTTGCTTCCAACTCAGACTGGGTCAATACCGTCGGCGGCAATACGAGCGCAGAGCGTAAAATATAGCCCAGGCCGCGCTCGCCCTCGACGGGGATGCCGCTGGCTGCCATCATGCCCATGTCGCGCCAAATCGTCCGCTCAGACACACCGAGCTTTTCGGCCAGCTCCGAGGCTGTGTGCAATTGCCCGTCACACATCTCTTGCACCAGATCATAGAGCCGTTTGTCGCGCTTCACATCCGTCTGCCATTTTCGCGTTCAACTGACAAAATACTGTCAGTTGGCGCGTATTCAACCCCAAGAAGGCTTTGTAACCAGCGCCCACACAGGCTAGGCCAAAGAAGAACAGAGCCGCGCGGCCCCCGGCGGGCTCATCTTGGGAGTGAGAACATGCTAAATAATATTGGCCTTCCGGGCATTCTACTGATCGCCGTCGTTGTCCTCGTGCTGTTTGGGCGCGGGAAAATCAGCTCGTTGATGGGCGAAGTGGGCAAGGGGATCACCGCATTCAAGCGCGGCGTGAAAGACGGCACAGAAGCGCTGGAACAAGAGGCTTCGGACACGGTGGTTGATGTGACCCCGGCCGAGTCTGAAAAAGACAAAGCCTAAGCCGCGCGGCGCTGTCGCTATGTTGGATATTGGTTTCAGTGAGCTGATGGTCATCGGGATTGTGGCGTTGATCGTTGTCGGCCCGAAGGATTTGCCAAAGCTCTTTCGGACTTTGGGCGAGGCAACCGGCAAGGCGCGCGGCATGGCCCGCCAATTCAGCCGCGCCATGAATGATGCGGCGAACGAGTCCGGTGTCGGCAATATCGCTGGAGATTTGCGCAAAATGGCCAATCCATCAAAGTTGGGCCTTGATACGCTGAAAAAGAATGTGACAGAGGCGACCAGCAGCCTGACCAATCTTGATCCTGACAGCGAAACAGGGCGTCTATCGGCAGAGCGCAAGGCTCAAGCCGACAAAATCCGCGAATATTCGGCGCAAAAAGCGCAAGAGCGGTTGGACCGCGAGGCTGCGGCCAAATCCACGGCACCGGTGATTGAAGCGACCGCGGAAGGTGATGGCGCGGCCACCGCATCAGCGGACGCCGAACCATCAGCCAAACCAGCGGAAAGCTGAGACCCACGCCATGAGCCAACCCGAAAATCTGGACGAAAGCTCCGCGCCGCTGATCGAGCACCTGGCCGAACTTCGCACCCGACTGATTCGTTCAGCTGTGGCTTTTCTCATTGCGATGATCGCGTGCTTTACTGTCGCCGAACCGATCCTGGAATTCATCTCGGAGCCGATCGCCGATGTGTTGAAAGCGCGGGGTGAAGATCCGCGTTTGATCTTTACGGCGCCCCAAGAAAAGTTCTTCGTGCTGATCCGCATCTCGGTGATCTTCGGCATTGCATTGGCGTTTCCGGTCATCGCCCATCAATTGTGGCGGTTTGTGGCGCCAGGGCTTTATCGAAGCGAGCGAAATGCGTTTTTGCCGTTCATCATTGCATCTCCTGCATTGTTTTTGCTGGGGGCCTCGTTTGCACATTATGTCGTCACGCCCCTGGCGATGAATTTCTTTATCGGGTTCTCCGATGCAATACCCGCGCTGGCAAATTTGGTGGCTGGCACAGGCGAATTCGCCGCTGGTGCTGAAAGCGAAGAGCTCAAGACAGTCTTTCTTGGTTCGGTCCGCGAGTCGCTCGATCTCTCATTGAAGTTCATATTTGCGTTTGGCTTATGTTTTCAGCTGCCTGTTTTGCTGACTTTGATGGGCAAGGCTGGCTTGGTGTCGGCACGCGGTCTTGCAGATATGCGGAAATATGCGGTGGTTGGCATATTGGTGCTGGCAGCTCTGGTCACGCCGCCAGATGTGATCACTCAAGTCATTCTTTTTGTCGTGGTGTATGGTCTTTATGAAATCTCGATCCAATTGGTTCGCCTGGTTGAGAAAAAGCGCGTTGAAGAGCTGCGCCGCGAGGGCGTTCTGGACGAGGATGAGGACCTTTATGGCGATATCGCGTCCGAGGATGATGCAAGCGATGACGACGATGTCTCAACATCGCCGCGCTAAACGATGATGGACAAGCCCTTGGACCGGATTGCACGCGCGCTGGACCGCATGTCCCCACCGGCCGCGACCGCACCAAATTTCGACGAGGCCGATGCATTTTTGTGGGAAACCGCGCCGGACCATCTGCGCCCGGTCCGCGTCGTGGCGCGGGTCGATCTTACGCTGCTGGTTGGAATCGAACGCGCCCGCGACACATTGCTGGCAAACACATTGCAATTTGCCCGTGGGCTGCCCGCGAACAACGCATTGTTATGGGGCGCCCGAGGAATGGGCAAATCGAGCCTTGTCAAAGCGGTCCATGCGACGGCTTTGGACCAAGGGCAATCATTAAAAATAGTTGAAGTTCAACGCGAGGATCTGCCTTCGATCGGGCGTCTTCTGGGACTTTTACGCGATGTGTCAGCGCGGTTTTTGCTATTTTGCGATGACCTGAGCTTCAGCCATGATGATCAACACTATAAATCGCTCAAGGCGGTGTTGGATGGTGGAATAGAGGGGCGTCCCGATAATGTCATTTTCTATGCAACCTCCAATCGGCGACATCTTATGCCGCGAGATATGATCGAAAACGAGCGCAGCTCGGCGATAAATCCCGCCGAAGCGGTCGAAGAAAAGGTTTCGCTTTCGGATCGGTTCGGTCTGTGGCTTGGTTTTCATGCCTGCGATCAAGATCAATATTTGGACATGATCCGAGGGTATTGCAAAGCGTATCAGATACATATTGACGATACGACTTTGCGTGCAGAGGCGATTGAATGGCAACAAACGCGCGGGTCGCGATCTGGTCGGGTTGCGTGGCAGTTTTTTACGGATCTTGCGGGTCGCCGTGGAATTTCTCTGACCGGCAACTAAACCACCCGGCTTTTAATTTGGGGCTTATCCGGCGGCGGTGGAGTTGTTGCAAAATGCGTGTGGTTCGGACAGGTCCCAGGTTTCCGATACCACGTTGATTATGTGCTAAAACCCTCACCTTCGTAAACGCGATTCGCTCGGATCTCACCTGCGCGCGGTTTCAGCCTCGACATTACGCCACCGATCCGCTTGTTTGGCTTTTCGCCGGTGTGGGCCGAAAGCACGGATGTGGCAGGACCGTGCTTCTCCTCGATGCTGTCGAAGGATATTGCCGTAACCATTCTATCGCAATTCTTCAACTGTCGCCTATGACAGAGGCGTTTCGTTGCGGTTTTCTTAGCTGGATTTAGATTTGGGTCAGGATTCATAACCAGAACATGACCAAGGCGGCCAAAGCGCGGGCGGACAGGAAGACTTTCGGTCAGTTGGATTGTGTCGGCGGCTTTGAGAAGGGTCTTTGGGATGGCGGTCATGGCCCTTTGGGCGTGCGTTTTCGCGCTGCCCAAATATCTTGCTCTGTCTTGGTCGAACTGGCTTTTGCCAGCTCCAAACACGTGTTCGATGCGAAAGCGGCGCTTTGATAGCAACTTGTTGAACCGCATCTCCGACGCGCGCAAAGGGTGCCCTCGGGCCGCCTTGCGCAGGATCCCGTCGCGATGCCTGCCCTGGATCGCTACGCGATTGCCTGTGCTGGCATACGTGAACCGCCCCCAATCCATCAGCGCCGAGACCTCGAGCCGCTCATTATCCGACCCAAGCCGCCGCATCCCGTGTTGCAAAACCAAGTCCAAAACCGCCCTTCCGACCCGTCCTAAAATCATAGATCTGTCCCGTCAGATGGGGCCTTGGCGAATTTGGCGGGGGTCTTCGCAAAGAAAATTTGTAAAATCGATCTGAAGTCTCATTTATTAACTCTTTAAAAATATTTTTCGCTGTAGACATCACGTGAGCAGATGATTTTGAGCGCGGAGAGCAAAATGAAAGTCAATTTGATACATGGTAGCGTAATATTGGCTATATTCTCACTTTCTCCAACATTCATTTTCGCCAACACAATCGAAAGTAATGCCAACCGCATCGACCATGCGTGGTTATTGCTTGCTATTGCACTCGTTGCATTCATGCAAATCGGCTTTCTGTTGCTGGAATGCGGCTTTGTAAGATCAAAAACGACAATAAATGTCGCACAAAAAAATATCACAGATTTTGTTTTATCAATCGCTGGATTTTGGCTGATTGGTTTCAGTTTTATGTTTGGCTTGACGAATGGCGGCTGGTTTGGAACAAGTGCCAACTTTATTATGCCAGATATTCTTGAGCCGAATACCCTACTATTTTTTACATTCCAGGCCATGTTTTGCGGTACGGCAGCCACCATCGTATCTGGAACGATTGCTGAACGATGCTCATTTTGGGGATATGCATGCGCTGCGATTATTATGGCCGTTCTGATTTATCCAGTGGTTGGCCATTGGGCCTGGGGAAGCGCGTTATACTCAGAAAATGAAACCCTTCTAGGTCAATTTGGCTTTATGGACTTCGCCGGATCTTCAGTTGTACACGGCGTTGGCGCTTGGGTTGCACTGGCCGCGGCAGTGGTGATAGGCCCACGTTTGGGGCGTTTTGAAAACGACGGAACAGTGTCGGAAATTTCTGGCCACAACCCCGTTATTTCTGCGGCGGGCGCGCTTATTCTCTTCGTTGGATGGCTTGGTTTTAACGGCGGGTCAGCACTGGCACTCAGTGATTCCGTGCCAAAAATCATTACTAATACCGTTTTTGCGGCTGTCTTCGGTGGAATTGGTGGCCTGATTTACAGTATAACCTATGACAAAGGCCTCCTAAAAGTTGATCGGGTCATCAATGGACTGTTAGGTGGATTGGTATGTGTCACTGCTGGCCCAGATGTATTCGGGATCCAAGCTGCTGCACTGGCAGGCCTTATTGGTGGCCTTGCAGCACAATATTTCAATCACTTGCTGTTGCATGTCTTAAAGGTTGATGATGTTGTCGGCGCAATTGGTGTTCATGGTTTCTCTGGCGCGATAGGAACAATTCTTGTCGGTGTCCTAGCGCCATCGGATACCCTTTTAGCTTCAAATCGGTTCATGCAAATTTTGGTACAGATCGGCGGCGTTGGTCTTATCTTTGCTTGGGCCTTTGGCGTGGCATTTTTGTTTCTGAACGTTCTAGGAAATATGGTAACTCTTCGAGTCTCTGAAAAAGATGAGCTCGACGGACTGAACACCGCTGAACATGGCCAAACGCTTGGCACAGGTCAACTTCAACAAATGCTCGTCCGTATGTTAGAAAATGATGCAAAGCCCGGTGAACTGATTAAGGTGGAACAGGGTGACGAGAGCGGCGAATTATCAGCGTTATTCAACCAACTCACACTTCGCATGGCACATCAAGATCAGCGCAATCAGCGCAGAAGCCAACTCGAAATGGCCCAATTGGAGGAGCAAAATAAAATCGATCAAATTCTTGCTGCACAAATTAGCGAAGTCATCGAAAATGCAGCGCGTGGAATATTTGATAATCGGATTACCGCAAATAATGGAGCTAGTCGAATTTTATTGACGACGTGTAGAGGTGTGAATAAACTTTTTGATGCAGTAGATAATATAACAGATGAAATGGCGGTAGCGCTCAGGCGTCTCGCATCAGGAGATTTAAATTACAGAATGAATTTATCTGCTGAAGGCAAATTTGGAGATATATCACGAGATTTCAACCAAAGTGTTGATAATTTTAGCGAGACACAGGAGAAAACCACACGTTCCATGCGACAAATAACGGATGAAAGTCGTACAATGGCAAGTGATGCAGACGATGCATTAGTTAAGATTCAACACGCATCTAATGATGCCTTGAAGATTGTGGAAATTATAGAGGATATAGCAGCAAAAACTAACCTTCTCGCTTTAAACGCATCTATCGAAGCGGCGAGGGCTGGTCAATATGGTCGAGCTTTTGGTGTGGTTGCGGACGAAGTCCAAGCCTTGTCCGCGAGAGTAATTAAGTCTTCGACGGATATTAGCGAGATTATTGAAAAAAGTTCCACCTCGGTTGATTTGGGAATAGAGGCCATAAGCAAAGTGCGCGATGCATTGATTTTAATCGATAACCAGATTAATCATATATCGGAACGATTTGATGACTCAAAAATAATTGCCGCATGAATTTTTTGCCTATTTAATCAAATATATGTGATCATTTGGGATGGAACAGCTAAAAAAGGCGTGAAGAATAGATATTCATTCCATTCACAGATTTCAGAACCCAAAATCCGCGAACTCGTTCGCTGTTTCTAGGCTCAGGATCGATTGAGTCTGGCGCTCAGCTCTGACTCACTGTTCCAAAACATGGGCGGTGACATGAGCGATCTTTATTGGCT
>JBELMC010000063.1:0-17397 GCA_042096155.1 Dinoroseobacter sp. | reverse complement strand
TCGCCACCTTGTATTTCTTTGACCTTTCAACCCGTATACCGTTCTGGCGCATCAAACGGCCCACCTGACCGTGACCGACGTTCAGACCGGTCTCCTTCAGCTCCTCGGTCATCCTCGGACGGCAATAGCTGCCCAGACTGAGACGGGATTGTTCCTTGATGTGGTCCAGAACAACCATGTCTGTCCGTTGCCTTTGGCTGGCCGGTCGGCTGCGATAAGCCCGCAGACCACGAGCGCTGACGTCCAGCACATCGCACATCCTCTTGGCGCAAAAGGCGTCGCGGTGTTCTTCAATGAACCGAAACCTCATGGCTTTTGGCCCGCGAAGACCGGAGTTGCCTTTTTTAGAATCTCCCTCTCCTCCCTGAGAATGCGGTTCTCGCGTCGAAGCCGCTCGTTCTCACGGGCAAGATCAAGGTCGCTGTCTGACACATTGTCCGCGTCTCGATGCTTCGTCACCCAATTGTTCAGCGTCGACATGCCGACACCCGGATCATCAGCCACCTGCTTACGCGTCAGCCCACTGGTCAGCGCGAGACGCACCGCATCAGCGCGGAATTCTTCCGTCCGGTTCAGTCCCATAGTCAGTCTCCTTTGGTGCAATAAATGCTATCAAACGAGCGGCATCAAACCGTGACAGGTCCAAAGTACATGCGGGCCTTATCTTCGATGTTCAGGGTTCGTTTTGGGTTGCTAGCAATGGATGAGATGCCGAACATGCGGTAGAGCATCGGTATGACCGACGCCTATCATCCCCCTATGGATCCGCTGGATATCCTTCATGAAGATGCCCAGCTGCTGATTTTAAACAAGCCTTCGGGTCTTCTGAGCGTGCCTGGCAAGGGTTTAGATCTGGCCGATTGCCTGTTGAGTCGGGCACAGGCAGCGTTCCCTGGTGCTTTATTGGTGCATCGCCTGGATCGAGACACCTCTGGTGTGATGGTGTTCGCAATGACCCGTTCGGCACAGCGCCATCTGGGGCTTCAGTTTGAAAAACGCCTCGTTAAGAAGACATATGTGGCACGGGTTTTTGGTCAGCTAAGCCCCAAGAGTGGAACAGTTGACCAACCGATCATTGTCGACTGGGAAAATCGGCCAAAGCAGAAAATCTGTCATGAAACCGGACGCGCGGCGCGAACAGATTGGCGCGTGCAGAGCTTTGACGGCCTGTCAACTCGGGTCCGTTTGATGCCTTTAACTGGGCGCAGCCACCAATTGCGGCTGCACATGCAGCATCTTGGGCACCCGATTCTCGGCGATCCGTTCTATGCAGATGGTCCTGCGTGCGACTTTGAACGTTTGATGCTGCATGCAAGCGAGCTGCGTCTGCGCCATCCCGATGGAGGGCGAGGCATGCGTTTTGCATCGAAAGTACCGTTCTAGTCGCGATCAAAGCGGGCCCAGTTTTGTGGATTGGGCCCGTTGACCTGGAGCTATTCAGCGGCCCAACCAGATACAGATTTGACTTCCAGAAAATCCTCTAGGCCCCAGACGCCACCTTCGCGCCCATTACCGGACTGTTTGTATCCCCCAAACGGGGACCCAGCACCCCGGGGTTTGCCGTTCATTTCGACCATACCTGAGCGGAGCCGACGCGCGACACGCATGCGTTTGGCGCCATCTTCAGATTGGACATAATTGGTCAGGCCGTAGACCGTATCATTGGCGATCTGAATCGCCTCTTCTTCGCTATCGAAGGGCATCATGGCAAGTACCGGGCCGAAAATTTCTTCACGCGCGACGACCATATCATTGGTCGCATCCGCAAAAATTGTTGGGCGCACATAGTAGCCCCGGTTCAGACCTTCAGGCCGACCCAAACCGCCTGCGACCAGACGAGCGCCCTCGTCGATCCCCTGTTGGATCAGCCCTTGAATTTTGTTGAACTGGGCTTCCGATACGACAGGCCCCATATGTCCGCCTTCCTCGTTGGGCACGTTGACCTGGATTTTATCGGCGGTGGCGGCAGCGATCTCGACGGCTTGGTCATAAATACTGCGTTCTACCAACATCCGGGTCGGCGCATTGCAGGACTGGCCAGAGTTATTCATCACCCGCAATACGCCGCGTTTGACAGCCTTTTCATCCGCATCCGCGAAAATTATGTTCGCGCCCTTGCCGCCGAGCTCAAGAGCGACGCGCTTTATTGTATCTGCTGCGGCTTTCGAAATCGCGATCCCGGCCCGCGTGGATCCCGTGAAGCTGATCATATCGATATCACGGTGCACGCTAAGCTGTGAGCCGACGCCAATGCCGTTGCCGTTCACGAGGTTGAACACACCCGGAGGAAAGCCTGCTTCGTCAACCATTTCGGCAAACAAGGTGCCCGACAAAGGCGAGACCTCTGACGGTTTAAGAACCATTGTGCAGCCAACCGCAAGGGCTGGCACTGCCTTCAGCGCGATCTGGTTCATTGGCCAGTTCCACGGCGTTATCATGCCGACGACGCCAATAGGCTCGAGCAAGATGCGATCGTCTGGGGCACGGTCTGACAGCATCCGGTCATACTGAAAGTCCCGGGCCGCGCGGATGATATTCTTAATATGAAAGCTACCCGCCGTGACCTGCTGTTCTCGGCTCAGATTGATTGGCGCGCCCATTTCCATGCTGATTGCCTGGGCCATTTCCTCAGAGCGCGCCATATAGATTTCAAGCAGCTTTTCGATCATTTCCAGCCGCTGCACAGGCGGGGTCATTGACCAACTCGGAAAAGCTTCTTTGGCAGCGGCCACGGCGGCATCGGTATCTTCCTGCCCACCAAGTGAAATCACGGCGCATGCGTCTTCCGTAGCAGGGTTGATCACTTCACAGGCCGTGCCCTCAATCGGCGCAACCCAACTTCCATTGATATAGAATTCGCGTTTTTCAATCATCTTCGGACTCCTGATTTTGCTGCACCGTGTCATCGCTCGAGGCGGGTTGCAAGCCGTGTGGTAAGGCAATGATTGCCAAAGATACAGACACACGAAATTTCAACCTGAATGCGGTTTGACACGGCACCGCCTCCCAACGACATATGGCAAATTCGAACGTTGAAAGGTCAGAACGCCTGATGCCGTTTTACGACTTTTGGGACAGAGAGAGAGATTTTTGTTCGTCCGCTCCAGACGGCTTGTACCCGTTTGCACAAGGGACTGTCGGATGTTGAGACAGCCGGTCGCCTCAGAATTATTGGATATCCTCTTGGCCAAAGCACATTGGCCCGAAAGCGCATTGATGCATTCAGATCTTTTTAATCCTATCAAACGGTTGGACCTGACGCGGAACAGCCCAACAATCCTGGGCTGCAAATTTGCTCAAGCTTTTTGCATCCGAGATGCGTGCCAATCAAAGTCAGACACGGTTTCTTGAGATCTGCCAATTAGACAGATGACGTGGTGATAAAGAGCACAGTGGCCATTTTGTTTCATTGCGTCCGAAATACTCCGCTTCTTGCGTGCTGCGCCAATTGGTGTTTGCATAGTTTGCGAATGGTCAAAAAGGTTCTGAGGATGCACTATGCCAATCTTGATAGGTATTTGCGCGAAGCCGAACTTTCATCTGGAAGTGCGCTGCCAATCCCTGTTGTTGCGCGCTGGATGAGTGTGACACCGCCTGCGATCCGCTCGATGCTCCGCCGGGGTGTCCTGCAGCCGGTCAGTATCGGGACACTTACACTGGTTTCGGCGATATCTCTGCGTGATTGGCAGGCTGCATTCGAAGCCGAAGTCAAAAAGACACGTAAAGTGCTGTTAAAGGCCGCCCGCAAATCCAAACCGATCAGCTATGGCGATTTACTGAACAAACTGGGTCGCGACTATACCCATCCCGCCGATCGACGCCGCTTGGGTCGGTTGTTGGATATGGTCAGCGCGCAAAGCTATTTGGAACATCAGGCCTTATTGAGTGCTTGGGCGATCAGCAAAGCAACAGGCATGCCCAAATACGGTGTCTGGGAGCTGGCCGAAGAACATGGCATCCGTGTCAAAGGTGAGGATCGCGAAACCTTCGTCGCGCGCATCAGAGCCGAAATGACCTTCGATCAATAAAAAGCCCCAGTGTGATCACCAAGGCTTGTTAGATTTGATCCGGTCAGCAGAGATTACTCCACGCTTTCTTCTTTTGTGATCTCTTCACCGGTTTCCTGGTTCACCATCTTCATCGCCAGTCGGACTTTGCCGCGATCATCGAATCCAAGAAGTTTCACTTTCACTTCCTGGCCTTCCTTCAGAACATCCGATGGATGGCTCAGGCGGCGGTTTTCGATCTGGGACACATGCACCAATCCGTCACGTTTGCCGAAGAAGTTTACGAACGCACCGAAATCGACGATTTTGACGACTGTACCGGTGTAGATTTTCCCTTGCTCAGGCTCTGCGACGATCGAATGGATCATCTCATAGGCCTTTTTGATCGACTCGCCATTGGACGATGCAATTTTGATGACACCGTCGTCATTGATGTCTACCTTTGCACCTGAGGTTTCAACGATTTCGCGGATAACTTTGCCACCCGAGCCGATGACCTCTCGGATTTTGTCGGTCGGAACCTGCATGGTCTCGATGCGCGGTGCATGTTCTGAGAACTCCGTCCGACCAGCGGTCAGCGCTTTTGCCATCTCTTTGAGAATATGTAGACGACCAGATTTTGCCTGATCGAGGGCTTTCTCCATAATCTCAGGCGTAATCCCGGCGATCTTGATGTCCATCTGCAGTGACGTAATGCCAGCTTCGGTACCAGCGACCTTGAAGTCCATGTCGCCGAGATGATCTTCATCCCCCAAGATATCGGATAGAACCGCATATGAGCCATCTTCTTCGAGGATCAGACCCATGGCGACACCAGCGACTGCGGATTTTAGTGGCACACCGGCATCCATCATCGACAAAGAGCCGCCACAAACGGATGCCATCGAAGATGACCCGTTGGATTCGGTGATCTCTGAGACAACGCGGATGGTATAGGGAAAATCGGTGGCCGCAGGCAGAACGGCCTGAAGCGCGCGCCAAGCCAACTTGCCATGGCCGATTTCTCGGCGCCCGGTAAAGCCAAAACGACCCACTTCACCGACCGAATAAGGCGGAAAGTTATAATGCAGCATGAAGTTCGAACGATATGTGCCGTTTAGCGCATCGATCATCTGCTCATCATCGCCGGTGCCCAGCGTGGTCACGACCAGTCCTTGGGTTTCACCTCGGGTGAACAAAGCTGAGCCATGGGTCCGGGGAAGAACACCAACCTGGCTGGAGATCGCTCGGATCTCATCCAGTTTACGACCATCTATACGCCGACCATTCTTTACGACATCGCCGCGTAGGATCGAGCTTTCAAGTTTTTTGAAGCATGCGCCCAAGTTTGGGTCGATCTGGTCTTCGTCACTCAGATCCGCCAAAATAGCATCGCGCGAGGCCGCAATTGCTTTGGTCCGATCTTGTTTGTCAGAAATCGCGAAGGCGGCACGCATCTGTGCTTCGCCAGCCGCTTTGACTTTTTCATACAACTCAGAATAGTCGGTTGGCTGGAAGTCGAACGGCTCTTTTGCAGCGTCTTCGGCCATGTCAATGATCAGGTCAAGAACCGGCTGCATTTGCTCGTGACCGAACTTGACCGCGCCCAGCATTTCGGCTTCCGACAATTCGTAGGCTTCGGATTCGACCATCATGACCGCGTCTTTTGTGCCCGCAACAACCAAATCGAGACGCTGCTCCGGCGTGTTGCGCAGCTGATGCATATCATCAACAGTTGGGTTGAGAACATACTCCCCATTCTCAAAACCAACGCGCGCGGCCGCGATCGGACCTTGGAACGGCACGCCTGAAATGGTCAACGCCGCAGAGGCCGCTATCATGGCGACCACATCGGGATCGTTGTCAAGATCGTGGCTCAGCACGGTACAAATGACCAATACTTCGTTTTTGAAGCCGTCGACAAACAATGGGCGGATTGGGCGGTCGATAAGACGGCTGGTCAGGGTTTCTTTTTCGGTTGGGCGCGCCTCACGTTTGAAAAAGCCCCCCGGAATTTTTCCCGCGGCATAATATTTTTCGTTATAGTGCACGGTGAGAGGAAAAAAGTCTTGGCCTGGTTTTTGGGCCCGCGCGTATGTCACGTTGGCCATAACACTGGTTTCGCCATAGGTGGCGATGATCGAACCATCCGCTTGACGTGCGATCTTACCGGTTTCAAGGGTCAGCGTGTCTTCACCCCATTCGATGGATTTCTTTATTTCGTTAAACATTTATATGTCCTGTTAGGGAGCGCTCCCGGCCCTCCGGGTCTCCCGTTTGAATGGTGGCCCCATTGCCACCGACCCCTATCCTTTGTGCGAACGCCGGGGTCTGAGCGTCACGTCTCAGATAGACTGGGGGATATACGACTTGCGATGTTTTGGAAACTGTTTTCCATAAACCGGTCTTGGGCGCCGCAGATGCGTTTCGTCGCATCATCTGGGTGGCCTCTGCTGCGGCCCGCTCTTAGCAAATTGATGTGTAGAAATGTGTCAAACCTGGCTGGGCAGCCACAATACAATTGCCGGAAAAGCCACCAGCAATGCGATTGTAATCGCATCCGCAATAAAAAACGGTGTGACCCCTTTAAACACATCTTGCACGGTCAGATCATCGCGCACGCCCGCCACCACGAAGCAGTTCAGGCCAATAGGCGGCGTGATCAAGCAGAATTCAGCCATTTTGACCACTAAGATCCCAAACCAAATTGCACACATGGGACCGCTCATTCCAAAGACACTGTCAGCTGCGGCCACGGTTTCACCGCCATTTAAAGCCATAACTGCGGGGTAGACCACAGGAAGCGTTAACAGCAGCATGCCAATCGCGTCCATGAACATCCCCAATACGGCATAGGCCAGCAGGATACACACAAGGATCAAAATCGGTGCCAGAGACAGCGACGTGATCCAATCCGCAAACGCGCTGGGAAGTTCCGCAAAGCCGAGAAATCGGACATAGATCAGCACACCCCAGATAATAGTGAAGATCATCACGCTGAGCTTTGCGGTTTCCAGCAAAGCATCTTTTAACTGGGTCCAACGCATACCGCGGCCCAGCGCAACCAAAAAGACGATGAATGCCCCAATCGCTCCGCCCTCTGTGGGGGTGCCCCATGCGTCGCCACCAAATGGGTTATACACGAACAAGATAATTGTGAGCACGACCAGCACAATCGGCAATGCGGGCGGCAGAGCAACGAAGCGCTGCTTCCAGGTGAAGCCGCGAACCGGCGGGCCAAAACCTTTGATCGTCAGGGCCATCCCAATGATCAGCAGCGCATATACAAAAGCCGAAAACACGCCTGGAATAAACCCGGCCAAAAGCAGCTTTCCGACGTCCTGCTCGACAATGATCGCGTAGATTACCAAGATTGCCGAAGGTGGGATCAACGAGGCCAACGTGCCTCCTGCCGCCACAACGCCTGCGGCAAAGCGCTTATCATAGCCGATCTTCAACATCTCGGGGATCGCGATCCGGGCAAAAACAGCCGAGGTCGCGACGGAGGCTCCAGACACAGCGGCAAAGCCTGCCGTTGCAAAGACAGTGGACACGGCGAGCCCGCCCGGCACCCAAGCAAACCACCGTTTCGCGGCCTCGAAGAGGGCTTTGGTCAGACCTGCGTAATAGGCCAGATAGCCAATCAGGATAAAGGTTGGAATTAGGCTCAGCGCTTGGGACGCAATCTTTGAATGCGGCACCTGGCCCGCGGTCTTTGTGGCCACCGTAATCGCCCAAAACAGATCATCGGGATCATAGCCTTTCTTGGACCAGAAAATCCATATCAGACCGATAAGTCCCGCCAGGCCAGCAGCAAATGCAACGCGCATTCCCAACACAACCAGAACCAGCATCCCCGCAGAGACATATAGCCCGATTTCTATAGGTTCCATCGAAGTCGCCTCATGTATCATTGTCCGATAGGTGCTCGGCTTCAAGCGCAGCTTGTGTGGCGGCATCAACCACCAGGGGGACACCAATGGCGGCTTGGGCGTTGGTCAAAAATGCCTTCGCATAGGCCCAGAGCTGAAGCATCAATCGCAGCCCCAACACGCTGAATGCAATCGGCGCCAACAGCTTGGCGGGCCAGATGGGCAATGCGATGTCCATCGAACTATCACGGCTCCAGAGTGGTGCAGTAAGATCGAAACTGCGGGTAAAATGAGACCATGTCCCCCAGATCAATAAGACGATCAAAATCAGCACGGCTAGGGTGGTAATAAACTCGGCCAAATACAACAACCGGCCCCGCAATGCGCCGACCACCATATCCATTCGTACATGGCCACCATCGCGCTGAACATATGAAACACCCATGAACGCGATCAGCGGCATCGCCTGCTCGATCCAATCGACATAGCCGGGCAAAGGCTGGGCCAAGAAATTGCGGCCTCCGACCGAGACAACGGCGAGCACCATCAAACAAAACACCGCAAGACCACTGATCAGGGCCAGCGGTTTTTCAATATGATAGAGCGCTTGGTCAATTTTGCTGAGCGTGCTGTCATCAACCAACACTTGGCTTGATCCCGCCATGACAGGCCTCCGATATTGGGTCTGAGCAATGCTAGGAAAAAGCCCCGCGTCGGAAGCGACGCGGGGCTAAGTCGCCTACATTGCAGCTGCGATTTTGCCAGTTACAAGGTCGTACAACTCTTGCGCGGGCAAACCACGTGCTGTGTTATCCGCGATCCAAGCAGCGGCAGCGGGGGCTGCGGCAGCCTCTTTGAACGCGGCAATCTCGGCATCTGCAAAGGTCACCTGCGTGATGCCTTTTTCTTCAAGCGCCGGACCCCAAGCGCTCATGGTGGCATTGTTATAGTTGTCAACATAATGCGCGAGTGCTTCGTCGACCGAACCGAGCAGAGCCGCACGATGGTCATCTGACAGATCGGCCAGCGAGTCAGAGTTAACCACAACAGGGCAGTTCACAGTCCCGGGGTTTAGATTCGTGGTCCACCAGGTGGCGTTTTCGATGGTGCCAAAGGACATATGTGCATGCGGAGCAAAGCTGACCGCTTTGACAACACCGCTGTCCATCGCCTGGCGCACTTCGGTGGCTGACATTGATGTCGGGACAGCGCCGATCGTTTCCATCGCCGCCCCGATACCCCCGGTTGCGCGGACTGACAGGCCTTCGAAGTCGGCCAGAGTGGACGGCGCTTCGCCCACACCGACAATGTTATATTGCGGCAGCGGCGACGGCATCAGAAGGGTCGCATTCCACCGCGCCAGATCGGCGATCGCGGCTGGATGGTTGTAGACTGCCATCGACAGCTCGATTTCCTGCTCGAGTGAGGTCACGCCAAGGAACGGCAGCTCCAGGACAGTGATCGATGGGTTCTTGTCGCGGTGATAGCCCGCACAGAACTGGGCCATTTCAAAAGCCCCGATAGAAATCCCATCAAGGTTTTCACGGTTTTTCGACAGACCACCATAGCTGATATTCAACGTGAAATCGCCGCCAGTTTTTTCGGATACCAGTTCCGCCAGCTTTTCCACGTGCTCGGTGAACGCCCGACGTTTGCCCCAGACCGAAACATTCCATTCGGTGGCCAGCGCCTCAGATGCGAACGCAAATGACAAGGCCGCGACTGCGGTCCCCTTCAGGTAGTTAAGCATGTTGAGTCCTCCCAGAGTCATGCATTTTCACTGGCACCACTTTGCGCGCAATTGCGACATATAGCTAGGAAGTAAACCGCAGGGCTGATCACGCTTGTTTTGCGGAAATCCGCAGGTTGTCAAAGAAGGGCAGTTTTCTCTAATCCGAGCTTAACGATTTTTTCGTTCAAGGTCCGCCGTCCGATGCCCAAAGCTTCTGCCGTGTCTTCCATCCGACCGTTATGGGCACGGATCGCTTTGGCGATCAGTTCGCGCTCGAACGCGGCAACGGCTTCACGAAGCGTATCGGGCATTTCTTCGAATTGTTGATCCGAGCGGAGCGCTTCCATCATTGAGCCACCGCCACGACGTTCGCTGATCACCCGGCGCTCGGCGACTCCGCGCAGTTCGCGAACATTGCCAGGCCAGTGGTGAGACAACAGAGCCGCCAGATCGTCTTGAGTGATCTCAGGTGCCGGAACTTGGTAAATCTTTGCGAATTGACTCAAAAAATGGGTCATCAACAACGCCACATCGCCACGCCGCGCCCGTAAAGGGGGCATTGTCAAAACAATTGTGTTCAGGCGGAACAATAGATCTTGCCGCAAGCGGTCATCGCGCACGGCTTGATCAAGGTCTTCATTCGTGGCTGAGACCACACGAAACGCAACCGGAATAGGCGTTGTCGCCCCGACAGGCAGGATCTGTTTGTCTTCAATCACCCGCAATAGTTTAGCCTGCACGGGCAGTGGACAAGCGCAGACCTCGTCCAGAAAGACGGTGCCGCCAGCGGCAGAGAGAAACCGACCGGGCGCGGCCCCCGCTTGACCGAACATTTCGGCTTCGAATGTGTCCACGGTCAGCGCGGCGCAGTTCAGGGCCAGAAACGGGCCATCCGCATTGGGGGCCAGATCATGCAGCGCATTGGCGACGAGCTCCTTGCCGGTACCAGTTTCACCGCGGATCAAGACCGGCGCGCGCGTGTCTGCGATGTCGATAATCTCTTGGCGCAGATCAGTGATTTCGTTCGTTTCACCAAGCATTACGCGATCCAGACCTGACAATCGCGCCAGTCGTTCTTTGAGCCGAACGTTGCTGTGCTGCATCCGGCTTTGTTCAGCTGCGTGACGTAAAATGGTCAGCAACCGGTGCGGCTCGTAAGGTTTTTCGACAAAGCTGTAGGCGCCGTCTTGCATGGCCTGCACCGCCATCGCGATATCGCCATGCGCTGACATCAACACCAAAGGCGGTGCGCTGATGTCCAAGCTGTTCAAAAGGTCTAACCCCGACATGCCTGGCATCCGCACGTCTGATAGAATAACATCAGGAGCCGTGGTCTTTAGGGCCTCGGCGATCTTAGTGGCGCGCGATACAGCTTTAACACGCCAACCTGCCGCATCCAACAACTCCGAAATTGACTGCCGCATCAATTTGTCATCTTCGACAACGATAATGCTGTACGACGCGGAATCAACCATCATGCCCCACCTGTAAGCCGGGAAATTCCATCCGGAACACTGCACCGCCTCCGGTTTGGTTCCAAGCGCGCATCGTGCCGCCGTGGTCGGTCATGATCGTTGATGAAATTGCCAAACCAAGCCCCATCCCGCGACCGCTTTCGCGTGTGGTCATGAACGGCTGTTGCAGCTCAGCCAGGGTTGTCGCACCTAAACCGTGGCCATTGTCGCGCACCTCACACCAGACCAATTCATCGGTCGCGCCCAAACGGACATCAATATAGGGAGGATCGGCCTCTTCCGAAGCATCAAGGGCGTTGCGCAAGACGTTGGTCAGCACCTGTTCAATCCGCAAACGGTTGCCCCGAACAGTCACCGGGGTCTCTGGCAGATCGATTTCAAGCTTTGCAGATAGCTTTGAGATGTTGTTTGAGACCAGTGACAACGCCGCATTGAGGGCAGTGCGTAAATCAATAAGCTCAAATTCCTCGCGGTCGGTCCGGGCGAAAAATTTAAGCTGTCTGGTGATGCCCTCCATTCGGTCGACCAGAGCACTGATCTTACCTGTCAAAGGGCGCTCGGACGGCGCGGCAAGCTCGAATGCGATCAAGTGGTTGCGCATCGCGGCGATCGGCTGGCCAAGCTCATGGGTCACAGAGGCGGCCAGTTGGCCAAGAGCAGCCAGACGGCTGGCTTGTTCCAGTTCAGTCTGCGTGCGTTTGAGGCGCCGTTGCGCGGTACGCCGCTCCTCGATCTCGATTGCCAGACGCTCATTGGCCGATCGCAGCAACGCTTCTTCGCGTTCCGACCGACCAAGCGCCATCGCCATGCGCTGAGTGCGCTGGATCTGAAACGCGATCAACGCCAGCCCCCCCAGCACGCCAAGGGCGCCGGTGACCAACCAGCTTTGCACAGCGGCGCGATTGTCCTGACTGAGATAGTGCAGCTGCCAATCATGGGGCAAATCATCATTTGTAAGGTGCAGCCGCCGCTGCCCATTGATCGAGGCGGTTGTATCGGTGTGGCGGACCCAGTCCAGCGGGGCCAGTGGTTGACCTGGAAATTGCCGCGAATCTTGAATTGACGCCCGTTGCGCTGGACTGAGAGACGTGATCGTGCGGTACTGCCAGCTTGGATCTGATGCAAGCAGGATAACACCGTCTTGGTTGGTCAGAAATATCTCCTCGCCTGAGCCGCGCCAAATGTTCTGCAAGTCTGACAAGTCAAGCTTGACTGCCACGACACCAATCAAGTTGTTCTCAACATTTTGCACAGGCTCAGCCAGAAAATATCCTGGCAGCCCTGTGGTCGCGCCAATACCATAAAACCGGCCGCGCCCGCCTGCGACAGCGTCTTGAAAATAAGGACGAAATCCGTAGTCTTGGCCAATAAAACTGCCCTGCTGATCTGCATTAGAGGCGGCGATCGTCACCCCATCAGTTCCCATCAGATACAAAGCGTCCAGCCCAGCTTGGCGAGAAAAACCGGCCAGTCGGTTATTCAAGGCCTCAGCTTTTCCATTTGACGCGGCATCGATCACGAAGGGATCGCGGGCCAAAACAAAGGGCAAGTGCGAAAACCGCTCAAGCTCCGCGACAACCGTACTTCGATACAGCGACAAACGCCCAGCTGCTTTGGTAATCTCTTGGCTTTGAAAATAGCTGAATGATATCCGAAATACGCCTGTTGCAACAGCAATGGCGGCGAGGGTGGACAAGATAATCAGTGCAGGGCGCATGGTTTGGGGTCGCGCGAAAGCCATGCAAAGGCAAGTTTTAAGTGTCGCGATACACAAAAATACAAAAAACCGCGCCACTCGAGAGGGCGCGGTTTTCTGATACTGTAAGGAATGCGTTTAGCGACGCAGTCCCAGACGCTTGATCAAATCGGTGTAACGCGACTCGTCCTTGTCTTTCACATAATCCAGCAACTTGCGGCGCTGGGCAACCATCATCAGAAGGCCTCGACGCGAGTGGTTGTCTTTTTTATGGGTTTTGAAGTGCTCGGTCAAAGTGGCAATACGTGACGACAAGATTGCAACTTGCACTTCAGGCGAACCAGTATCGCCTTCTTTGGTTGCATATTCCTTCATCAGGCGCGTTTTTTCTTCGGGCGTAATCGACATCTGGGTCTCCTATTTGAATGGTTGAGGAGAGGCGCAAGCCGGGATGTCGTCCAGCAAGGCCCACAAATCTTCGCTTATGAACAGCGATGGGGGCGTATAGAAGATTGGTTGGGAAAAGAAAAGCCCTGACTTAGAGCGCGTTCTGTTCAATCGGTTTGATAGCGTGGGGCGACGATTACGTTGGGACAATGCTCTGTTGTGAAGAGAGTGCGGACATTGCCAGCAGCGCGCCGGGGGTCGCCCTATGGTCTGGCTGCGATTTTTCGCAACTCAGCTTTCAACTCAGAGACTGCCCTCTCAATGGGGTTTAGATCGGGTCTGAGGGCCAGCTTTGCCTTACGTCATTAGGAAATTCGAAAACTGTTGCCGAGATAGACCCGGCGGACGTTCTCATCCTCGACCACCTCTTGGGCGGAGCCGTTCATCAAAACAGTGCCGTTGTGCAGAATATAGGCGCGGTCAACGATCCCCAGTGTCTCGCGGACATTGTGATCCGTAATCAGCACGCCGATGCCGCGATTCTTCAGATCGGCTACGAGACCACGAATTTCACCAACCGCAATTGGATCAACCCCTGCAAACGGCTCGTCTAGCAACAGGTATTTTGGATCAGCCGCAAGGCAGCGCGCAATTTCGACGCGGCGGCGTTCGCCACCCGATAAAGCCATCGCACTTGCGCGTCGCAGATGACCGATCGAGAACTCCGACAGCAGAGTTTCCAAACGATCTTGGCGTTTTCGGCGATCTTTCAGCGTGATTTCGAGTATCGCCATTATGTTGTCCTCGACATTTAGTCCGCGAAAGATTGACATCTCTTGCGGCAAATAGCCGATTCCCAGCTTGGCCCTGCGATACATTGGCAACAGCGTTGCGTCGCGGCCATCGATGGACACCGTGCCTGCTTCTGGAGTGACCAAGCCAGCGATAGCGTAAAAGCATGTCGTTTTACCGGACCCGTTGGGTCCGAGCAAGGCAACCGCCTCTCCGCGGCCCAGATCAAGCGAAACATCACGGATCACAGGCCGTTTCCTGTAGCTTTTACGCAAATTGGTGATGCGCAGTCCAACCAAACCATTGGCAACTATGAAACGGTCGGCGGTGCTCATTCCGAAGCACGTTGCTGTAATATGGATCTGACACGGCCTTCCATTGTGCCTTGACCGGTCAACATGTTCCAATTGAAAATGTCGCCGGAAATAATGCTGCGCCCTTGGGTCAGCAAGACGTTGCCAGTCATGACCACGCGGTCCTCAGGCGGATAAAAGGTACCGAAGTCGCTCTCGGCGGTATCTTCACCGTTCACTAAGACAACACTTCCAGAGGCGATCACTTCGCGCAAAGCCTCGTCGTCGTCCGCGTCTTCGGAATAAAGCACCTCTACCCGGTCAGCGTTTAGTGTCATGTCCCCTTGGATTACAAAAACATTGCCCGTGAAAATCGCATTCCCTGTTTCCCGATCCACACTCAAAGCTTCTGAGGTGACTTCGATCGGCGCATCCGGATCAGTGGCCGGTTCACCAAGCGAAACCGCCGCTGTCTGTGCTGTGGCGAGCTGCGCGGCAAGAAGCGCCCCAAGGACAGCGCCTGTAAAGCGAACGGATCCGGGCATTTGTATTCCTTTACTTTTCGGCAGTGTTCGATGGCGTATATATCAGCTTTACGCCTTGCGTGAAGTCTGCACGCTCTGAGTTGCGCCACCCTTGGGCAAACAAATGCATGCGTCCGGCTTCTAGCACGATGTTTGGACCGTTGATAACCACTGGTGCAGTTGTCTTGATATCGAGTCTATCCACCTCGGCGCGTATCCGAGCTGAGGTCAGGGTATAGCCCTCGGAATGGATCACAAGGACGCCATCACGGCCTTCGGCAAAGCGCTGGCTCTGGTCATATAGGCCAACTGACGTCTCAAGAGTAATTATCGTGCCATCAGGCTGTGTGATCAAACCGGATACGATTTGGGCGTGGATGATATCTTTGTTCGTTGCATCAGGCTGCGCGCGTTCGGCATCGAGCAAGATTTCAGAGCGGTCCTCGAGCGTGCCCCGAAACTGCGGTTTTCCGAGACGTTGCCGATGTAAAATTTCGTCAAGCTCGACGTCTGAATAAGGAATGTTCTGGGTTTGATCTGGCGTACGGTTGATCAGAAACAAACTCGACAACATGCCAAGCCCGATGATCGGCATGATAATTTTCGCAAGCCCCACGAATGTGCTGTAACTGGTGTCAATCCCTAGCATTGTGGACTTAATGAGAAAAAATATCGATATCGGGCCAGCCACCCAGATCCAATTCTGCGCGGATTGGCAAAAAATCAAAACAGGCTTTGGCGATATCGGCGCGACCCTCACGCCGTAACATGGCGTCAAGGCGTTCCTTTAAGCGATGCAGATACAAAACATCAGAGGCCGCATAAGCAATTTGCGCATTTGTGAGCGTCGACGCACCCCAGTCTGAACTCTGCTGTTGTTTTGACACATCCACTCCAAGCAACTCTGACAGAAGGGATTTTAGTCCATGGCGATCTGTGTAGGTGCGCACAAGTTTGCTTGCAATTTTGGTGCAATAAATGGGTGCCGTGACAACCTCGAACGTGTTTTTTAGGGCCGCAACATCGAAGCGAGCATAATGGAACAGTTTTACCACATTTGGATCATCAAGCAGCCGTTTCAAATTCGGAGCTTCCGTTTGGCCCAAAGCAATTTGTACCAAATGCGCATTGCCATCGCCAGCAGACAACTGAACAATGCACAACCGGTCTCGAACTGGGTTTAACCCCATTGTTTCACAATCAATGGCCACAATGGGCCCAAGATCCAGATCCTTAGGCAAGTCGCCGAGATGTAGTGTATTTGTCATCAGGCCCTCTTTGCCGAAATGGGCCCCGAACCCTATGAAAATGAGGGGAAACCATAACTTAAGAGTAGCATTCAGTTCGTTGATGAACAAGGCATTTGCCCGCGACAGTGATATACTTCAGACCATCTGGGGTTTTGTTCGTGTCCGAGGATGTGGTTTCATTCCATTGCTTCGACAGAATCATCCCGTGCAGCCACTGCGGCGTATGAGCGGGTGGCGTTTGACAGCTTCAACCATGCACCACACTAAGGCCCCAATGACCAAATCCAACTAGGGTCCGTGGACAATCAACGTGACGCAATGAGAGTTTCTGTCAGGTTCCAGCAAGCAGCATAGCTGCAGTCTGTTTTGTCATACCGCGTGGCTATACCTCTGAATTTCTTGATCTTTGTGAAGTCATTTTCGACGAGGTGTCGCCACTTGTAGGCTTCCTTGTCGTAGTCGCGCTGGATTTTCCGGTTTGCTTTTGGTGGGATCACAGCGGTTGCGCCGCTTGCGTCGAGGTCTTTGAGTAACCAATCGACGTCGAAGGCGTTGTCGGCCAGAAATGCTTCAAAAGATAAAGCGTCCCGCCAAAAACCTGGCTCGTTGGGATTCCCTTGATGCTTGATCTGTGATTCATCCTGTTTGGGAGGATGGATCATGTCAGCACCTTTACCGGATGCGCTTCGTGCGCGGTTTGAGCAGTTGATTGAAGAAGGGTTGAGCGGGCGCGCGGCGGCTTTGCGTTTGAAGCTTTCGCCCGCAACAGGCGCGAGATGGGCGTTTTCGATCCGGCAGACGGGTCGCGCGCGCTCCGCGCCTCAAGGTCGCCCCAAAGGCAAGGGCAAGCTCGATCCGCATCGCACCTTCTTCGCCGCAATCATTGCGCAGGATGGCGACATCACGATGCCGGAACTGGCGTCTGCCCTGCATGATGCGACTGGCGTGCGCGCGCACCCGAACGCGATTGGCAAGTTCCTTCGCAAACTCGGATATTCGCACAAAAAAAGTCTCTGGTGGCCACCGAGCGCCGTCGAACCAAGGTAAGGCGACTACGCGAAGGCTGGCTCAAGCATCGCATTCCTGCAGTGTCGGTCCAACCCCACCGCGTTGTCTTTATTGATGAAACCTCAGTGAAGACGAACCTGACACGGCTTCGGGGATGGGCACCGCGTGGGGAGCGCCTGGTGATAGATGCCCCGTTCGGGTCATGGGGTACGCAGACGTTCATTGCGGGGCTCACCACCAATGCCATGATCGCGCCATGGGTGATCAAGGGGGCGATGGACGGTCCAGCATTCGCTGCGTATGTGGAAAAAGTGTTGGTCCCGGAACTAGGCTCAGGACTGATGACCAATAGATGACGAGCGCGGCGAGGGCGATGGCAGAG
>JBELMC010000062.1:0-18281 GCA_042096155.1 Dinoroseobacter sp. | reverse complement strand
CCAGCCAAACCTCGGTTATGGGCCGCAAATTGCAATTTGAAGCGCAATCGGCTTTGTTCACGGCAGCTTTTTATGGAGGCGTTTCGCTGGATGACAGCTCGTTTGGCCTCGTCGTCGTGCCAACGCCGGACCGGTCTCTGCAAGAAGCCGAGGCGGATCTGGACCTTGTAATTGCAGAGTTCTTGACTGAAGGCATTGATCAAGACCAATTCGATCGTATCAAGATGCAAATCCGCGCGTCCGAGATCTATGAGCGCGATTCTGTGCAATCGGTCGCGCGCAAATACGGCACTGCCCTGACCTCCGGGCTGACGCTTGAAGATGTGGCAGCGTGGCCTGGTATCTTGGCCGCCGTAACGCCAGAAGATGTTATGGCGGCAGCCACAAAGGTGTTTGACCGCGATAAGGCCGTGACCGGTTATCTGATGAAGGAGGGTTCGTGATGCTGCGACTGCTTTCGGCCATTGGGCTGGCGGCGATGGCCGCTTTGCCCGCCCGCGCCACTGTTGATATTGTTCCGGTCACCTCGCCTGGCGGCATCCAAGCTTGGCTTGTCGAGGACCCCTCGATTCCGTTCATGGCACTCGAAATCCGCTTCCAGGGCGGCGCATCTCTGGACCCTGAGGGCAAACGGGGTGCCACATACCTCATGACCGGTTTGCTTGAAGAGGGGGCTGGTGATCTGGACTCGCAAGCATTCGCGGCCCGCTCGGAAGAGCTCGCTGCCAGTATCAGCTTTGATGTCTATGACGACGCGTTGTCAATTTCGACCCGATTTCTGACCGAGACCCGGGATGCAACCATCGCCCACCTGCGGGCTGCCTTGGTGGACACTCGTTTTGATCAGGACGCGATTGAACGCGTGCGCGCCCAAGTTTTGCAGGGCATCGAAAACAAAGCCAAAGACCCCGAAGACATCGCAAGCGCCACTTTCAGCGGATTGGCCTATGGCAACCACCCCTATGCGACGGGTTATGAAGGCACGCTGGAAAGCGTCGCCGCCTTGTCGCGCGACGATCTGATCGCCGCACGCGACGCAGTAATTGCGCGCGACCGTATCTTTGTAGGGGCATCGGGGGACATCACCGGGCCCGAACTTGGCGTGCTGCTAGACAGGTTGTTTAGCGATTTGCCCGAAACCGGTGGGTCGATGCCCAAGCGTGCGGATCTGACATTGACCGGCGGTGTGACCGTCGTCGATTACGAGACTCCGCAATCGGTCGCCCTATTTGGCCAGCCCGGCCTGGCCCGCGATCATCCGGACTTTTTTCCCGCGTTTATTTTAAATCAGGTCATGGGCGGCGGCGGGTTCTCATCGCGTTTGATGGAGGAGGTCCGTGAGAAACGAGGTCTGACCTATGGGATCGGCAGCTATTTGGTGGCCAAAGATCATGCTGAGCTTTATCTTGGGCAGTTTAGTTCCGATAACGCTCGTGTCGCCGAAGCAATTGATGTTGTGAAGGCCGAATGGGCCCGGATGGGCGCTGAAGGCTTGACACAAGATGATCTCGACAGCGCCAAGACTTACCTCACCGGGGCCTATCCATTGCGCTTCGATGGCAATGGCCGGATCGCCAATATTATGGTCGGCATGCAGATGGATGGTCTCGGACTTGATTATATTCCGACACGCAACGACAAGGTCCGCGCTGTAACGCTCGAGCAGATCAACGCCGTTGCCGCGCGCCTGATGCAACCCGAGGAGTTGCGCTTTGTCGTAGTGGGCCAGCCTAAAGGCCTTGAGCCTGTGAACTGAGGGTTGTCATCTGATCCGAGGATCCTGTCGGGTCGAACCAAACCGGAACATCCCTCTTTCGACTCGGTCGAGACCATGCTACATTTCGTGGCATGAGCGCCCTTAAACCCAAAATAACCGCAGATCAGCCCGTGATCCGCCAGCTTGATGAGGCTGCAATCAACCGCATTGCAGCGGGCGAAGTGATCGAGCGGCCTGCCTCTGCAATCAAAGAGCTGGTCGAAAACGCACTCGATGCTGATGCCCGCCGGATCGAGATTGTCTATGCCGATGGAGGCAAGACGTTGCTGCGGGTCACCGATGATGGCTGCGGCATCGCCGAGGTCGATTTGCCATTGGCTTTGTCGCGCCATGCAACATCCAAAATCGATGGCAGCAATTTGCTGGATATCACCAGCTTCGGGTTTCGAGGCGAGGCGCTGCCCTCGCTTGGTGCGGTCGGGCGTCTAAAGATCATCTCGCGCGCCCGGGGCAGCGATGCGGGCGCCGAGATCAGCGTGGCAGGCGGGACAAACAGCGCCATCAAACCAGCCGCTTTGGGACAGGGCACGATTGTCACGCTGCGCGATTTGTTTAGTGCTACGCCTGCGCGGCTGAAATTTTTACGCTCGGACCGGGCCGAGGCCACTGCAATCTTGGATGTGGTCAAACGCCTGGCAATGGCTGAGCCGTTCGTTGGCTTCACCTTGCGCGATGTTTCGGGCGGTGGCGAAGGACGGGTGGTGTTTCGCGCCGACCCAGAGATTGGTGATCTGTTTGATGCGCTTTACCGCCGATTGGCCGCTGTTTTAGGCCGCGAGTTTATCGAGAATGCTTTAAAGATTGAGGCCAGCCGCGATGGACTGACCCTGACTGGATACGCTGCCCTGCCGACCTATTCTCGGGGGGCTGCCGTGGCGCAGTTCTTATTTGTCAACGGTCGTCCAGTTCGCGACAAGCTGCTCGTTGGGGCACTCCGCGGAGCCTATATGGATTTTCTCAGTCGTGACCGGCATCCGGTGGCCTGCTTGTTCATCGATTGCCCGCCGCATTTGGTCGACGTTAATGTCCACCCCGCAAAGGCCGAAGTTCGATTCCGCGATCCTGGCATGCTGCGCGGTCTGATAATCACGGCATTACGTCACGCGTTGGCCGGGGCCGGACACCGTGCGTCAAACACTGTTGCCACGGCAACCTTGGGCGCGATGCAACCAGAACGCCTTGCGCCACGCGTTTATCAGATGGACTTGGCCCCTCGTATGCGCAGTTTTGCTGAACCCGCCCAGGTGTTTGAGCCCTCTGCCCGGGTCGAGGCTCCGGTCTATGCGGCGTCGGCCGAGGCTGTCTCCGAGCCGACAGGTGCCCCGCTTGGGGCTGCGCGGGCGCAAGTGCACGAAAATTACATCATCGCGCAAACCGATACAGGCATCGTTATTGTAGACCAGCATGCGGCGCATGAACGACTGATCTATGAGCGGCTGAAACGTCAGATGGCGGAAAACGGCGTCGCGGCGCAGGCTTTGCTGATCCCTGAGATCATCACCTTGTCCGAAGAAGAGGCGCAGCTGTTGTTGGCTCATGCGGCAGCACTGTCGCAATACGGGCTTTGCTTGGAACCATTTGGCCAAGCCACCATCGCGGTCCGCGAAACGCCGGCGATTCTTGGGACTGTCAATGCTGAAGCGATGTTGCGTGATATCTTGGACGAATTGCACGAGCTGGGCGCGTCTGCGACCTTGCAATCGCGGGTCGATGCACTTTTGTCCCGTATGGCTTGTCACGGATCGATCCGCTCAGGACGCCGGATGCAAGCGGATGAAATGAACGCTCTGCTGCGGGAAATGGAAACAACGCCTCACTCCGGTCAGTGCAACCATGGGCGTCCGACGTATGTTTCACTGGACCTGAATGATATTGAGCGTCTGTTTGGTCGCAAATGAGCCAGATCGGTGACCAACACGACGCGCTCATTGATCCGCAAGTGCTGATGCTTGCAGCGGGTGGTATCGCGTTTCTTGTGATTTTGGGCCTGTTGGTTGCGGTGGTAAAAGGTTTGTCCAAAACTGCGCGCATGTCTGAGCCAATGTTCGCGCATATGACTCATCTCGGCAAAGCCGTACAGACTTTGTCAGATGGTCAACAGCAGCTTGCCGGCGGACTTCACGCCGTGTCCGAGGCTCACGCCATGGCACAAACTCAGATGCTGGCACAGCTAGAAAAGCGGTTGGAAGAAGTGACCTCGCGTATGGGCGATAGCCTTCATGGGTCGGCCACCCGCACGGCGCGCAGCCTGGGCGAGCTGCAACAGCGGTTGGAAACCATCGACAAAGCTCAGGCCAATATCGAAAAACTGTCGGGCAATGTTTTGGGCCTGCAGGATATTCTATCAAACAAACAGACCCGCGGTGCGTTTGGCGAGATTCAGTTACACGATATTGTCGGGAAAGCACTGCCCAAAGATGCGTTCACGATGCAGGCGACCTTGTCGAACGGCAAGCGGGCGGATTGTTTGATCCATCTGCCCAATCCGCCTGGCCCCATTGTCGTCGACAGCAAGTTTCCGTTGGAGGCTTATGAGGCTTTGCGCCACGCGGAGACGAAAACCGATGCTGAACTTGCCGCCCGCCAGTTTCGGGTTTCGGTCCGCCAACATATCAAAGCGATTGCCGAAAAATACGTTCTCGATGGTGAGACTGCGGATGGGGCTTTGATGTTCTTGCCGTCCGAAGCCGTTTACGCTGAGTTGCACGCAAATTTTCCGGAAGTGGTACGCGATGGATTCGCCGCGCGTGTTTGGATTGTCTCACCGACCACTTGCATGGCCACGCTGAACACCATGCGGGCCGTCCTCAAAGACGCCCGGATGCGTGAGCAGGCGGGCACGATCCGCAAACAATTGTCGATGCTGCACCGCGATGTTGAGCTGGTGGTCGAACGCGTCGGTAAACTCGGCCTGCATTTTGGACAAGCCCGCAAAGATCTCGAAGAGATTACGATCGCCGCCGAACGCGCCGGCAAACGCGCTGACCGGCTGGACAAGTTCGACTTTGAAGATCTGACGACAGACCGTCCAAGCTTGCCGATTGGAGAATGAAACCGGTTTGCAAATCGCGCGCCGTCTATCGATGCAGCGTCGCGTGACTTAAATCCGTAAGAACGGCTGCGCGATTTTTGGCAGCAACCCACTGAATTTTAAAGGCGCGTCTGTGGCGGCAAGACAGATGCAATCAAGGCCATCCTCGGCAATCGGGTTGTGTTCCACATTTGGGTCGCAGATCTCAATGTCGCCGGGTCCAAAGCGGGCAAATTCATCGCAGAATGCGCCTTGCAAAACCAGCGTCATTTCAGTGCCGTTATGGCCGTGATCGGGCACCTCACAACCTGCCGGAATATGCAGCAACCGGACACTGGCTGTGCGTGAGGCCCTTAGAATTGATTGGCGCACACCAAGGCCCACTGGTTTCCATTTTATATCCTCTAACTCGCAGCCAACATAGTCGGCCAGAGGCTGTGGGAACAGGCTCGGGGGTCGGTTCGAACGCCCACGCACCTTGATCGGATCTTTGGGATCAGCGTCGATCCGCGCGAAGCATGCATCCAAAGCGCCGACATCCATTTCAGCAACACCGGCTCGTTCCAGCACAGCCCCCCCGACCGCTTCATGGGCGGCCAGTTCTGTCCTGCATTGGTCGCACATGGTAATATGCGTCGCAACAATCAGGTTGAACGCCTCAGGCAGCGTCCCAGCTGCATAGGCGATCAGGATCTGATCTGTCAGATGATGAGTGATCGTATTCGTGGTCATTCTGTCCTCACTGCATCTCATGACGCAGCCTTTCTAGTGCCAATCTAATTCGAGATTTGATCGTGCCAAGGGGGAGCCCCGTTTCCGTTGCGATCTCGGAATGGGTGAGATCCCCGAAATAGGCGCGCTCCACCAACAACCGCTGTTTTTCGGGCAATTGTGTCAAAGCGATGCGCAGCCGATCCGTGTCTTGCTGCAATCCCAAAACTTGCGACTGTTCAGGCTCTTCGGCGGGACCCCATGTCAGTTCTTCGGGTTCGGGACGGCGTTCTTTGCGCAGAAGGTCAATCTTGCGGTTCCGCGCGATTGTAAAAATCCAAGTCGCCAAGGAAGCCCTTTGCGGATCATAGAGATGTGCTTTTCGCCAAACAGTTGCCATTACATCTTGCGCACAGTCTTCGGCCAGTGTCGGATTGGCCCCGGATTTCATCAAAAAGGCCTTCACCCGAGGTGCAAAGTGACGAAATAACACGGCAAAGGCCTGACGGTCCTCGGTGTCACGCACCCGCACCATCAGATCCGCCCAATGCAAATCATCCTTTTTATCTCGGCTTTCAGCCTGTTGTGCGACCGCCACGCAATGCTCCGTCTTCTATCTGCATCACCTCGTGGTGGCATGTTAAGCCGAACCGATCGGATATGCACCTGTAAACTGTGCCTTACGCTGGAGATCAGAACACCTTACGCAAGGGGTGCCCCGGTGGATCACTTTGACCTAAGATAAGGTGCAAAAATAACCTTTTGCCGGATCCTTCTAAAAACAATCCGCTTGGGTCTGCCCGCCGTATTGTTTGCAGTATAAGAAGTCGTGGGACAAAAATATGCCATTCGAAACTTTCAAAGGTGCCCCCAAACGCATCGCAATTGTTGGCGGTGGGATCTCGGGTATGGCTGCGGCACATTTGCTCGCCGGGCACCATAACGTGGTTTTGTTTGAAAACGAATCTCGTTTCGGCGGGCATGCGCGCACCGTGCTCGCAGGCAAGGCAGGGGATCAACCTGTCGATACCGGATTTATCGTGTTCAATCGCGTCAACTATCCTTATCTCGTGGCATTGTTTGAAAAGCTCGACGTGCCAATTGCCAAATCCGACATGAGTTTTGCGGCCTCAATCAATGGCGGAGCTTTGGAATATGGGCTACATTCGCTTCATGCGTTGTTTGCGCAGCCCAAGCATTTGCTCAGCCCCAAATTTCTTCGAATGTGTCGCGATGTGCTGCGGTTCAATAAACAGGCCGAGAACATTGCGCGGGATTCGGATCTGACCATCCGCCAGTTTCTGGACCTTCTTGGCACTGGCGATTATTTTCGCGACTATTATATCTTGCCGCTGTCTGGCGCTATTTGGTCAACGCCCTCGAAGAATATACTGGATTTTCCGGCCAAGGCGCTGGTGCAGTTTTTCAAAAACCACGCGCTAATGGGGATCACAGGCCAACACCAGTGGTACACGGTACAGGGCGGCTCGGTGCAATATGTCACCCGCTTGATTTCTGATCTGACACGTCAAGGTGCTGAACTCCGCAAAGCGACCCCGGTCGACGCCGTCAAACGCGTGCCCGGAGGTGCACTTGTCAAGGCAAGGGGGGGGGAATGGGACTTGTTTGACGAAGTGATCTTTGCCACCCATTCTGACATCACCATGTCGCTTCTTGCTGATCCAAGTCCGGCTGAGAAAGCAGCATTATCGGCCATCAAATACCAACCAAACGAAGCAATCTTACACGCGGATACCAAGCTGATGCCCAAACGGCGGAAGGTTTGGGCCAGCTGGAATTACTGTGAGCAAACAGGCGCCGCTTGTGAGAAAATAGATCTGACCTATTGGATGAACAAACTTCAGCCGATTCCCCAGAACGATCCGTTATTCGTCACCCTGAACTCCAACCAACAGATCCGCGAGGACCTGATCTACGACACTGTCAGCTTTGCGCACCCGGTATATGATCTGGCGGCCCAGAACGGACGCGAGGCTATCCGGTCAATGCAAGGCCTGCGGAACACATGGTTTTGTGGCGCCTGGATGAAAAATGGTTTCCACGAGGATGGTTTCTCCAGCGCTGTTGACGTTGTTCAGGGTCTTGCCGACAAGGTACAACCCGAGACGGTGTCAGCGCAATGAGTGGTCCGCTTGACCATATTCAAGGGGAGACGTTCCACGGCCGCAAAGGAGCTGTCGAGAACGCGTTCCGTTATTCAATCGATTATGTGTTGCTCGACCCCGAGGCAGATCTGTTGGGCCAAAAGCCCGCCTTGTTCGCTCGCAACCGGCATAATTTGGCGTCGGTGCAAGACCTTGATCACGGTGGCCCTCCCAGGCGCGGTCAAGGTGTCAATTGGGTGCGGGACGTGTTGCATTTACACGAACTCGACGCGGCCGATGGGCAAGTCCTTTTGCTGGCACAGCCGCGTTTCTTGGGACATGTGTTCAATCCCGTTAGCTTTTGGCTGGTCCATGACATGGCTGGCGCGCTTCGCGTCGTGATCGCCGAGGTCAACAATACCTTTGGTGATCGTCATAGCTATCTTTGCCACCACGACGATCTGCGTCCAATCAGGCGCTCGGATACTTTGCAGGCACGGAAGATTTTTCATGTCTCTCCGTTTCAGAAGATTGAAGGCGGCTATACATTTCGTTTCGATATTTCGGATGCGCGCGTTGGAATCTGGATCGATTATGCTGCGGGCAGCGAGCGGCTATTTGCGACTCTCACCGGTCGCCGAAAGCCGATGACCAACATATCGTTGCTCACAGCCCTAATCCGACGACCGTTCGGATCGCGCCGTGTCCTGACGCTGATACATTGGCAGGCGCTGAAGCTTTGGTGGAAAGGTGCGCGCTACCAACCGCGCCCCGTGCCACCATCATCGCAGGTTTCCAGATGAGTCTTGCCGATGCTCAGTCCTCTTTGCCACAAGCCGGGGTGAATCCTGCCACGCCCGGTTTGCCAGGATATGCGGTGTTTGCGGCCATGCTTGCCTCGGCGGGACTGCCGATTTATATCCACGCGCCCAAGTTTTATGTTGATGAATATGGCGTTTCTCTTGCGGCTCTTGGCAGCGTGCTGTTCGGCCTTCGGTTGCTCGATGTGGTGCAAGACCCTTTGTTTGGATGGCTCTCCGAACGCACGCGCAACATTCGGGCGCTAAGTGTGACAATGGCGATCGCAGTGCTGGGTCTGTCGATGCTGGGCTTGTTTGCGATGAGACCTCCTGTCGCGCCACTTGTGTGGTTTGGTCTGTGCCTGACCGGCTTGTTTTCAGCATTCTCTTACCTGACGATTTGCTTTTACGCCCAAGGTGTTCAAAAAGCCGGGTCGATGGGTCGACAAGGTCATATACGACTGGCCACCTGGCGTGAGACCGGCGCCCTTTTGGGCGTCTGCGGTGCTGCGGTACTGCCAACAATTTTCTTGGGCACCGGTTATCCATTCGCGGTGTTTGCCGCTGGTTTTGCCGCTTTCAGCTTGGTGGCGTGGGTCATGATGCGCCGGGAATGGATCGCGGCCTCGATCCCGCAAACAGCTGGGTTCAAAACAGTCCTGCAAGATGCGATCGCGCGCCGCTTGCTGTTGATTGCGCTGATCAATGCAACGCCTGTCGCCGTCAGCTCGACTTTGTTTTTATTCTTTGTGGAATCACGCCTTCTTGCACCCGGCTGGGAAGGCCCACTTTTGCTTCTGTTCTTTTTGTCCGCCGCGGCGAGTGCGCCTATTTGGGGAAAGCTCGCTGCACGCTACCGGACAAAGCCCGTTTTGTTGGCCGCGATGATACTTGCTGTCATTGCGTTTGGTTTCGCTGTGACCCTTGGTGCAGGCGACACCAGCGCTTTTGCGTTGATCTGCTTGGCCTCTGGCGCGGCACTGGGCGCGGACCTGACCTTGCTGCCCGCTATTTTTGCGCGTCGGATGGCGACGATCGCCCCCAATGCGGGCCAAGCCTTTGGCTTGTGGTCCTTTGTGTCGAAATTCACATTGGCATTCGCCGCTGTAATCTTGTTGCCGCTGTTGCAGGCTGCTGGCTTCGCATCTGACGGCGAAAATCCTGAAAGCGCGCTGACGATGTTGAGCGTTCTTTATGCGTTGGTGCCTTGTATCTTGAAACTTGCTGCGATTGGGCTGCTTGCGGCCACGCCATTACCGGAGACTTCAGAATGACCACGATGACCTCCTTTTTTCTGGGCATCGCCCTGACCCTTACCGCGCTGTTTGTGCTCCGGCGGTTTGCCTCTTTTGGGGCACAATCCCCGTCAGATTACGCCGGCAAGGGCCCAAATATTGATATCCGAGATCATTTGAACGGACCTATTTTGTGTGAGGGCGTAATCTATGGCCCAACCGGGCGGGTGACGTCACGGTTCGTCGCTGACATGGAGGGCACATGGGATGGCAATACTGGCACCATGACCGAGCACTTTCGTTATGACGGTGGAAACGAGCAGCATCGCAAATGGTGTTTGACTTGGCACGAAGGCGGTAATATTACAGCCGACGCGGATGATCTGAACGGCACCGGCACTGGCCAACAGGCGGGCCCTTCAGTTGTGCTGAACTATCGCATCCAACTGACCGAAGATGCTGGCGGCCATGTTCTTGACGTGACCGATTGGATGTATCTGATGGAAAATGGCACAATCATGAATCGCAGCCAATTCCGCAAATTCGGGATTAAGGTGGCTGAGCTGGTTGCGACGATGCGCCCTGACCCAGCAAAAACAACGATGAAAGACGCCGCTTGATGCGCGATTGGCAGGGGAAACGCTATTGGTTGGTCGGGGCCTCGGAAGGTCTGGGCCGACAATTGGCCGTCGAAATGAGTAAGCTGGGGGTTGAGCTGATCTTGTCGGCCCGCAATACGGAGCGTCTGGCCGAGCTGGTGACAGAGCTGCCAGGCAGGGCCAATGTCGTACCTGTTGATATCTCCGACAGCGAGTCCGTGCGCGCCGGCGCTTTAGCAGCGGGCCATATCGACGGAGTGGTTTTTCTTGCCGGGGTGTACTGGCCCCAAGCTGCGCAGGACTGGAATCCCGAGCAGGTCGAAGCGATGTGCGACATCAATTTCACGGGGGCCGCGCGGGTGATCGGTGCCGTGATTGGCCCGATGATTGCCCGTGATGCGGGCCACGTCGTGATCACTGGCTCCCTCTCTGGGTTTAGGGGTTTGCCCGGTGCGGTTGGGTATGCTGCGTCCAAGGCCGGTGTCATGGCATTGGCGGAATCGATGCAATGCGATCTGCGTAACACAGGCGTTGAGGTCCAAGTGCTGAACCCGGGTTTCATCAAGACCCGCTTGACCCAAAAGAATGACTTTTCAATGCCGTTCATCATGGAGCCCGAGGCTGCCGCCCGTGAAATGATTGATTTTATGTCAACCAAAGGGTTCAAAAAAAGTTTTCCGCGGCTCTTTTCTTGGGTGTTTCGCGGCAGTCAATTCCTGCCCGATTGGCTGTATTTTCGCCTCTTCGGGACTTAACCGCATAGTGTATTTGCCGCGTGAACCCGTCATTTGTTCGACCAAAAGCTGCGACAAGGTTTTGAACAGCGAAACCTTCGCACTGTTCGGCATTCTCAAAGTGGATCATCTGACCAAAGTCGAGGGCCGGATACAGCGCCTTGGCCCAGATACAAGCCACTGAGCTGTCGACTTTATCGCAGATGATCAACGATCTGAAGGTGCTGGGCCAGCGTTTCGATAATGTCCATCCAGTGCCTGACCAACGCCAAATCGCCAGGAGCTGAATGGACACCGGGCGCAATTTTGCTTGTCAAAACAGCCTCTACCGCTAAGGACACGGGGACCGAGACGAGACGGGCCATGGCGGTGCCATCAGAATCGCCCCACGCATCCATGACATAGGTTTTGTGATAGACAGTCTTGCTCTCTCGCTCGGCTTTCAGGTCGACGCACAAAACCACACGGTCTGGCTCGTTTTCGGCATATCTGTTATCGGCCCAGAACCCATCGGACATTTCGACCAGGCGCGCGTCGCCTTCCGGACCTGAAAGCGTCTGAATTTCCGCGAACACGTCTTTCCATGCCTCTGCCCATCCGTTCAGACGCAAGGTGCCACGTACAAAAGTTTGAGTGTTCCAAGACGGTTTGAACCCGTATTCTTCCATGAAGGGCAGACTGTCGCGGTTGGGATAGACCTCGAAGGTTTCAGGTACAGCAAGTGGCGCGGTAAAGTTGTCGATTGCGTGCCAAGGGCGCGCCACGTCGAACGGCACACCACCGCGCAGGGATCTTGACGGAGCGCGCAGGGCTTTGAGCACCCCGACCGGTGACCAGCTGAACTTATAGCGGAATGGATTCGGGATCTTGGGGATACCGCCACAATAACTGTGGAAATGTAGCGCGTTGCAAGCCTCGAATGCAGAATCTGATTTATAGTCAGCGATCAACGCATGTGCCATCAAGTGGTCGATACCAGGGTCAAGTCCAACCTCATTGACAAAACGTAACCCTTTGGTAACGGCCGCTTCGTTCAATGCCCGCATTTCGGGCGCGATATAGCTAGAGGACACGAAATGCGCGTTTTTGGTCAAGCATAGTTGGGCCAAAGGCACATGCCAATCGCCGGGCAGCATAGAAACCACCACATCTCCATCCCCCAGCTGGTCCGCCAGCTTAGCCTCGCTGAACGCGGCAATCCTAGTGGTCAGATCACCGATTGCAGCTTGGGCTTTTTCGGTTGAGCGATTCCAAACCTGCACGTCGTAACCGTTTTGGATCAAGCGTCTCAGACCGGGGATGGCGCTTAGGCCCGTACCGCACCAATGGATTGTCATGCTTGCTCCTTTTGAATTCTGGTATTGGAATGAAGGGTCAAAGTTGGGCACTGTGCTGGGTGTAGTGCGCTTTCGCTCGGGTCCAGACATCAGCGGACAGGTCGTTCAAGCTTGTTAGGGTTGGAAGCAATTGTTGAGCGAAATCTTGTGAGGACTCGACGGGCAGTAAAGACGGTAAATTGTCGATGGCCATAACATCTAGGGGGGGTGCATCGTGGACCCGCAGCGCTGGAGCGGCCCAACTCGTGACGTGATTGTAAATCGGGATCGGATTATAGTCGCTTTCAGGATCACAAGCGATGTCGCCGATCACAGACAGCCTACGCTGAGCGTCTTTCGCCGATAAGGGTACGAACACAGGAGTACCGGGTTTTGCCAAGATACAATTGAGCAGCAGATCATGCCTCATGATTTCTGGGAAAGGGCCGCCGCTGGCCGTCTCGGCCATGTCCCAGTCGGTCGTCTTGATCCCGATTGCGTGGCATAGATCCCGTGCTCCGGTTCCCACCCGGCCAAGGGCGCCGATGACGATGGCGATGGGGCGCCTGCCACTTATGCTCTGGGCCAGATCATCGCGCAGCATCTCTGCGCTGGCATATGTATTCACTGGCCTGCAGAGCGCACCGGTTTGCTGTGCTTGCCAGCATTTCAACGCGACGGCTGCACCAGCATAACCCGCCCAATATCCGAACGCGGCGACCCGGCGACCGTTCCCGTCGGTCAGGTATTCGATGTCGTACAGCGTCCCTCCGCCAGCCTTGAACCGAGCCAATAGCGCTGGCCCTGAGGCTTGACCTTTGTAAGCGTGTCCAAACAGGATATGACGATGGCATAGAGGACGACCGTCCTGGGGTAGCTCCTTAAGGCCGAAAATGATCGCGTCGCGTGGGGCATTGGGCCAGCTGTTTTCGGGGGCGATCTCGGCGCCTGCATCGCGGTATTCATCAATTGGAATTGCTCGACGGGCGCTGCGTTCGACGGTGACTCGAAAGCCCGCTTGGCGCAGAACGCCGATGCCTTGAGGGGTGACGCCAACCCGTTCTTCATTGGGGCGCTGCTCTGCCCGGACCCAGATATGTGTCATGACCTTACCTCACGATGCCTTGGTCTTGGGCGGCTTTGACGGCAGGGCGTGCGCCATAGACAGCGCGGAAAGCGGACAGTTTGGGAAAGGCTGTCATGTCGACACCGTCGCCTGCCAGCCAGCCGGTGGTGACGTATAAATAAGCGTCCGCCAACGTGACATCGGCGCCCGTAGCGAAAGGACAAAGGGGCAGATCATGTTCCAAGAAGGTGGCGCTTTCCGTCATGGTTTGGGGTACTTTTCGGCGCATGTCCTCGAACGATTCTTCCGAGTCTGCCCAGCGGTGGCCCCGGAAGCGATGCGCGTGATTGATGTGCAGGGTGCTGTTAAGGTAAGACATGACAGCGCGCATTTTAGCAGCTGCGAAAGCTGTTGCAGGGACAAGTCTCGCCTCGGGTTTGAGCGCGGCAATGTAATCGAGAATTGCCGGCGTTTCTGTTAACGAGCCTTCTGAGGTTTCCAATAGCGGCACGCGGCCTTTGGGGTTCAAAGCGCGAAACGCATCTCCGTTTTGCGCGCCACCGGCAAAGTCGATGAACACTGGCTCGAACGGAATTTTGGCTTCGTGCAAGGCGATGGCGACTGCCCCCGAAATGGTGCCCAAAGCGCAATAAAGTTTCATAAATGCCTCGTTAGATATAGGTGCGCGCATGGGCACGGTCTGGTGTATCGAGATGTGCCAGACCATTAAATCCGTTTAGGAATGGTGCGCCATTGTGGAATTCTATTCGGTGGGTTGAGCTGTTGGCGATGTGCAGCATCGCATTCGTCATCGCAGGGATATTTAGGCTCATGATCTGGCGCAAAATCCCGGCAATCACACCGGCTGAAGTCACGACCAGAACGCGTCCGCCCTCGCGCGCCGCTTCGTCCAGCGCCTCGGCAATACGGGTGTCGAACTGTGCAAATGTTTCGGGGATATCGGCGAGGATGTCGTCGCTCCAGGCTTGCATCAATCGGGGCGCATGAGTGGTATATTCGGCTTGCGATTGGGGGAATGCAACGCTGTGTTGATCCCGGTAGGCCGATGACATTGTATAATATTCCAGCTCGTTCCAGCGTGCATCTTCAGAGCGGGGCGCTTGTATGTTGATCCCGTCAGCTGTTTCGCGGTGGCGGCGCAGGGTGCCGGAAATCACCCGCTGGAAATGGCCATTGGTTCGCGCAAACCGTTCGCCCAGCCAGCGCGCTTGCTGATGACCCAGATCGGACAGCCGGTCATACTCAGCTTCGGTCTTTGCGGTGGAATTTGCTTGTCCGTGCCGCACTAGAATGATCTCGGTCATGATACCCTCTTGTTGATACTGGCGAAGCATAGGCGGCACCATCTCGGGGGCAAGCGCCAAAATGGAGACACAAATCGTGACGGGCCAAAAATCTTAGATCATATACCTTGTGCAACCAGCCGCAAATGAGACCGATCGTGTCGCGCAAAGCGTTCGCAAAGCAGTTTGGATGGGTTAGATTTTCGTCAAGCATGGAGATACATCCTATGGGCGACACCATAAAATTCACATTGGACGGCGAGCTTGTTGAAGCCGATCGCGGCCTGACAATCTGGGAAGTCGCAAACGGACGTGGTCTGGTCATTCCGCATTTGTGCCACAAGCCGCAGCCGGGCTATCGCCCGGATGGCAATTGCAGGGCTTGCATGGTTGAAATCGAGGGCGAGCGGACATTGGTCGCCTCTTGCATCCGCGAGCCATCCGAGGGGATGGTCGTCACCACGAATTCCAATCGCGCCAAAAGTGCTCGCAAGATGATTGTGGAAATGCTGGTCGCAGACCAGCCAGAGCGCGATATCGCTCATGATAAGTCAAGCCATCTTTGGGACATGGCCGATCTGACTGGCATATCTGACAGTCGTCTGCCAAAGCTGGAAAAAGATCGGATTCCGATTCTCGATAACAGCCACATCGCAATGAGCGTGAACCTGGATGCGTGTATCCAATGCGGTTTGTGCGTGCGCGCGTGCCGCGAGGTGCAAGTCAATGATGTTATTGGTATGGCTGGGCGCGGCCATGATGCATATCCGGTATTCGACTTCGGTGATCCAATGGCCGACAGCTCGTGCGTGGCCTGTGGAGAATGCGTGCAGGCCTGTCCGACCGGTGCTTTGATGCCGTCGACGGCGATGGACAAGGCGCAAGTCGGCGACAGCAAGGATTTCGATGAAGAGGTCAAATCCATTTGTCCGTTCTGTGGGGTCGGATGTCAGGTCAGCTTGAAGGTCAAAGATGGCAAGATCAAATTTGCTGAGGGTCTCAACGGACCCGCCAATGAGGGGCGTTTGTGCGTTAAAGGCCGGTTCGGCTTTGATTATATCCACCACCCGCATCGACTGACCAAGCCGCTGATCCGCCGCGATGATGCACCTGAAAAAGGGTTGAACGTCGATCCATCCAATCCGTGGACGCATTTCCGCGAAGCGACCTGGGAGGAAGCTTTGGAGCGGGCGGCCAACGGTCTGGTGGATCTGCGCAGCTATTACGGCGGTAAATCGGTGGCAGGTTTCGGGTCGGCCAAATGTACCAACGAGGAAGCCTACCTGTTCCAGAAGTTTATCCGACAGGGTTTCAAACATAACAATGTCGATCACTGCACACGGCTGTGTCACGCCTCTTCAGTCGCAGCGCTCATGGAAAATGTCGGCTCTGGCGCTGTTACGGCGACCTTCAACGAAATCGAAAATGCAGATCTTGCCATCGTGATCGGGGCAAACCCGACCGAAAATCATCCCGTGGCAGCGACTTTTTTTAAGCAATTCGCCAAGCGTGGCGGTCAGTTGATCATTGCCGATCCGCGTGGCACAGCGATGAAGCGCCATGCGACCCATATGTTACAATTCCGTCCCGGAACGGATGTGCCGCTGTTGAACGCGATTATGCACGTGATTGTCGAAGAAAAGCTGTATGATCGACAGTATATTGAGGGTTTCACCGAGGGCTTCTTCGAATTCCGCGATCACATCCGCGCCTTTTCGCCAGAGCGTATGGCCGAACTGTGCGGGATCGACGCGGAGACGATTCGCACTGTCGCGCGCACTTATGCCAGTGCAGATCGCGCCATGATCTTCTGGGGCATGGGGGTCAGTCAGCACATTCACGGCACAGACAATGCGCGCTGCCTGATCTCGTTGGCGTTGCTGTGCGGTCAGATCGGCAGGCCTGGCACAGGCCTGCACCCGTTGCGCGGTCAGAACAACGTGCAAGGCGCCTCGGATGCAGGTCTGATCCCGCAGGTTTTGCCGGATTACCAAAGTGTGGCGGACGGCGAGGTCCGCGAGCTGTTTCGTCATATTTGGAAAGGCACGGAAATTCAGGCCACCCCTGGCCTAACCGTGGTCGAGATCATTGATGCGATATACCGTGGTGAAATTAAGGGCATGTATGTTCTTGGCGAAAACCCTGCAATGTCGGACCCAGATGTTGATCATGCACGCAAAGCGCTGGCACAGCTCGATCATTTGGTGGTGCAGGATATTTTCCTGACCGAGACGGCCAATTTCGCAGATGTGATCCTGCCTGCCTCTGCATTCCCGGAAAAATCTGGAACCGTAACCAACACCAACCGTCAAGTTCAGATGGGCCGCAAGGCCATCGACCCCCCGGGCGAAGCGCGCGAAGATTGGCGTTTGATTGTCGAGCTTGCCCGACGCATCGGTTTGGACTGGGATTACGATGGTCCACGCTCGGTGTTTGATGAAATGAAAATGTCGATGCGCTCGCTGCACCATATCACGTGGAACAGGCTCGAAAACGAGGGCGCCGTGGCTTATCCGTGCACAGGTCCTGAAGACCCTGGCCAACCTGTTGTTTTTGGTGATGGGTTTCCGCGCCGTGCCGGCCGTGCGATGTTCACACCTGCGCGCGTGACGCCGCCAGCCGAAATCCCAGACACCGAATATCCGATGATCCTGACCACAGGGCGGCAACTTGAGCACTGGCACACCGGATCTATGACGCGGCGGGCAACGGTGCTGGACGCGGTTGAACCTGAAGCGAATTGTTCTCTTCATCCTAAGACATTGCGCAAAATGGGCGTTGCACCTGGCGAATGGGTCAAATTGACCACCCGTCGGGGATCTGTGCAGCTCATGGCGCGCGCCGACCGCGCTGTCTCTGAAGATATGGTGTTTCTGCCTTTTGCCTTTGTCGAGGCAGCGGCGAATATTCTCACGAATTCGGCGCTCGATCCCTTTGGAAAGATACCCGAGTTTAAATACGCTGCCGTGAAGGTCGAAAAGGGTGATATGGCCCAAGTTGCGGCTGAATGATTAAACCCAAAACGCCGCGTGCTGTTGCGCCCGCAGCGCGTCTGAAGGCACCGTAACAAACTTGAGTGGAGCAGCACTCAGCGCCGGTGGCCACAGGACGGGTCAAAGAGCGTCGGTGATTCGATGATGCGAGGATCCTCGTGCGGTCATCGAAAGAGCGCAGGCGAACGCATTGAGCCGTGGGCAAGGAAACGGCCGATGATGGGCTATGTCGTCGAGGCGGCCGCCGTTCGAGTGATGGCCAAGACTTGATCCGAGGCCCAACGCTTTTTCAGAATGCGAAATGAAAAAGCCGCCAGAGCGTCTGCTCGGCGGCCTTTTGAGAATTGCGAACGAGCGCTTAACCTTGACGGGCTTTGAACCGGCGCTGCGTTTTGTTGATGACGTAGACTCGACCTTTACGGCGGACGACGCGGCAGTCGCCATGGCGGCTCTTGAGCGAGCGGAGTGAATTTTTGACCTTCATCGGCCTTCTCCCAAAAACGCGGCGCGTGACCGCGCCTGAATTTCTTTGCCCTGCCCCTGCAAGGCGGCTCATGGTGGGCGATACTGGGATCGAACCAGTGACCCCTTCGATGTCAACGAAGTGCTC
>JBELMC010000061.1:0-18384 GCA_042096155.1 Dinoroseobacter sp. | reverse complement strand
ATACTTCGGTGTCAAAAAGCACCAAAAAGCCGAAACCTGCACCCAAGCCAGCCAAGCCCAAAACACGGTAAGCGATGGCTTATCTTTTCCTGCGTTTCACACCGCCTCGCTGACCTGGCCTGCCCGCTGTGCTGCGGCCGCTCATTTTTGTTGCGGTTTCGACGGCTGCGTCCACGGCGCTTTGTCGGGCCAGCGGATCGTCAGAGACCGCCAGATCCACGGCTTCGAGCCGTTTGACTTCGTCACGCAGTCGTGCGGCTTCCTCAAATTCCAGGTTTTCAGCGGCTTTGCGCATATCTGTGCGCAGCCCGTCCAGCACAGCCTGCAGATTGGCCCCAGCAAGCGGTTTGTCAACTTTGGCAGTGACACGATTCATATCGACATCACCTTGATAAAGCCCAGCCAAAACATCTTCGACATTCTTTTGGACGGTGAGCGGTGTGATCCCGTGTTGTTCGTTGTAAGCGATTTGCTTGGCACGGCGACGGTCCGTTTCGCGCAAAGCGCGTTCCATCGATCCGGTGATCTTGTCTGCATACATGATCACGCGACCATCCGCGTTGCGCGCGGCGCGTCCAATTGTCTGTACAAGAGAGGTTTCGGAACGGAGGAACCCTTCTTTATCTGCGTCCAGGATCGCCACCAAGCCACATTCAGGGATGTCGAGACCTTCGCGCAGCAGGTTGATACCAACCAGCACATCAAACGCGCCGAGACGCAAATCACGCAAGATTTCAATGCGTTCGAGGGTATCAATATCGCTGTGCATATAGCGGACCTTGACTCCCTGTTCGTGCATATACTCGGTCAGATCCTCGGCCATGCGCTTGGTCAGTGTCGTGCACAGCGTGCGAAAGCCGTTGGCCGTGACTTTGCGGACTTCGTCCAGCAGATCGTCGACCTGCATTTCGACCGGGCGAATTTCGACCCTTGGGTCCAAAAGTCCGGTGGGGCGTATGACTTGTTCGGTAAAAACGCCACCGGTTTGCTCCATTTCCCACGCGGCAGGGGTGGCTGAGACAAACACAGATTGGGGGCGCATGGCGTCCCATTCCTCGAATTTCAAAGGACGGTTGTCCATGCAGGACGGCAGGCGGAAGCCGTGCTCGGCCAATGTCATTTTACGCCGGAAGTCGCCTTTATACATGCCACCGATCTGCGGCACCGAGACGTGGCTTTCATCGGCAAAAACGATCGCGTTGTCAGGGATGTATTCAAATAAGGTGGGGGGTGGTTCGCCCGGTGCACGCCCGGTCAGATAGCGCGAATAATTTTCGATACCGTTACACACGCCAGTCGCTTCCAGCATCTCGATATCGAAATTTGTACGCTGTTCTAGACGTTGGGCTTCGAGCAGTTTGCCCTCGGCCACCAATTGGTCCAGCCGCATTTTGAGTTCTTTTTTGATGCTGACGATTGCTTGTTGGATCGTTGGGCGCGGCGTGACGTAATGGCTGTTGGCATAAATCCGAACCCTGTCTCGTGTCCCCTCCTTGGATCCGGTCAGCGGATCAAATTCGCTAATGGTTTCCAACTCTTCGCCGAAAAAACTGAACCGCAGCGCGCGGTCTTCTTGGTGGGCAGGCCAAACTTCAAGTGAGTCGCCCCGAACCCGGAAACTGCCCCGCTGAAACCCGGCATCATTGCGCCTGTATTGCTGCGCGATCAGGTCTGCGATCACGCCGCGTTGGTCATAGGTGTTGCCTGCGATCAGGTCTTGAGTCATTGCGCCATAGGTTTCGACCGATCCGATGCCGTAGATGCACGAGACAGACGCAACAATGATCACGTCGTCGCGTTCCAACAATGCCCGCGTGGCCGAGTGGCGCATGCGGTCGATTTGCTCGTTAATCTGGCTCTCTTTCTCGATGAAAGTGTCAGAACGCGGCACATAGGCTTCGGGCTGGTAATAGTCGTAATAGCTGACGAAATACTCAACAGCGTTCTCTGGAAAGAAACCTTTAAATTCGCCATATAATTGCGCGGCAAGCGTCTTGTTTGGCGCCAGGATGATTGCCGGGCGCTGCGTTGCTTCAATGATTTTAGCCATTGTGAAGGTTTTGCCAGTACCGGTCGCGCCCAGTAAAACTTGATCACGTTCGCCCGCCCAAATACCTTCGGACAGCTCTTTGATGGCCGTCGGTTGGTCCCCTGCCGGCTCAAATTCAGTCGCCAGACGGAATGTGACGCCCCCTTCCAGCTTCGGCCGGGTTTTCGGATCCTCCGCCGGACTGTTGAGAATCGGTTGCGTTGGGACGGTCGGGGTCGGGTCTGTTGCGGCATGAATCGTCATACCCGTTAAAGTGGCGTTTCGGACCCGCAGGGCAAGGGCCCAGTTCACTGAAGCGGACGGAAGTTGCAATTCAAGTCGCGCTTGGCACGGGCAGAGATTGGCTGTGCGCCGACTGCTATCATTTTAGACAAACTGACACATTGCTGCGGGCAATCAGCTGGTGTTTAATGATGGTGTATAATTGATGGAGAGTCCCATGCACGCTCGTATCTACCAGCCAGCCCGAAACGCCATGCAATCTGGTACCGCCAAGACCAAAAGATGGGTTTTGGATTACGCGCCCGCACAAGCGCGGGATTTGGACCCGTTGATGGGCTGGACCAGTTCAGCCGATATGACAAGCCAGGTCCGTGTTCTGTTCGACAGCAAAGAGGCCGCCCTGGCCTATGCCAAAGATCACAATCTCGAGGCCGTTGTGACCGAACCCAATACGCGCAAGCCCAATATTCGCCCCGGAGGCTACAGCGAAAATTTTGCCACCAACCGGCGGGGCCCTTGGACCCACTGACCTCGTGATGCTTGCGGTGTCAGGATACACAGCACAGCCCGACGAGGCAGGACGACCTGCCATACGCGCTTTAATCGCGCGCCATCACAAGCTGATGCGTGACACCTCGCCGCCCGAAAGCTGTCATGCGATGGATGCCTCTGAGCTCTGCGCGGAAGAGATTATGTTCTATTCCGTAACCGACGGCGATGCTGTGTTGGGCATTGGCGCTCTAAAGGAGTTGGAGCCCGGACATGGCGAGATCAAATCGATGCATGTCGCGCGTGAAGCGCGCGGCCGTGGTGTATCAAAGGCGTTGCTGGCGGCCTTGCTCGATGCGGCAGCGTCGCGCTCTATCACCCGTGTCAGCTTGGAAACCGGGGTGGAAGACGTTTTTATCGCCGCCCGCAAGCTGTACGAGGCCAATGGGTTTCACGTGTGCCCCCCATTTGCAGATTACACCGACGACCCGCTCAGCGTTTTTATGACAAAGGTGCTTTGACGTAATCTGCACTTGCCCTGCGTGCATTTTCGAAACACAAAGAGAGCAGCGGTCCTGTAGCGCAACTGGATAAAGCACCTGGCTTCTCATCGGAGGGTCTGGGGCCAGAAAGAGGAGAGGAAACAGGCGGGTAGGCTTTTCGGTGCGCGTTGCGAACCGTTTTACGAACCGTTATCACGGCGTCACGGCCCCGTAGCTCAACCGGATAGAGCAAGCGCCTTCTAAGCGCTAGGTTCCGGGTTCAAGTCCTGGCGGGGTCGCCAACTCCTTTCCTCACCGAATAGGCAGATTTGCCGCATAGGCCCTTGAGGCTCAAGGTTTTCTGTCGACCCGGTCACGTGGATCGGGTATCATAAATATTGATTTGTTCGTCATATGTTCCTATCTGGGCGGGTAGGAGGTAGACATTGGGCAAGCTAGGCGCGGCGATACTCGGGGCAATCATCGGTGCGTTTGCTGCCGTGGCCGCAATCGTGTTCTAGTTTGGCTGGGGGCTCCCGGCACAGGGCCAGTCTACCCCCATCGACCCGACGAGGGCGGACTACGTTGATCTGCTGCTGACCGTGGCGACGATCTTCCTCGGTGCTATTGGCCTTGCGGTGACGGTTGGCGCACTCGTCATTGGTCTGGTCGCCCTCAAGACCCTGCGTGAGATCAAGGACGAGGTGGCGGACGGTGCCAAGGATGCGGCAGCCGACAAGATCAACGAGACGATGGCCGCTGAGTTGGAGCCCAACGTCAACGCGAAGGTGCAGGAAGCGCTTCCGACAGCGCTGCAAGCTGCTCTGCTGAATGACGAGTGGGTCACAAGATACTGAGCGAGATGGCCCAGCGGGGCGAACTCGATGAAGTGCTTGAGCGTGTCGCGACGCGGATGCAGGACGGCGGGCCAGAGCCAGACCCGGACAACGCGGACGAATGCACAAACACTGAGGGCGGATAAGCCTGACCAAACAGGAGGGAGAAATCATGGACGGAAATCTGCACAACATGGCAGCGTCAAACGACTGGGAGGTGAAATCGCCTTCCCGGGAATACCTAAACCTCTCGCCCGAGGTTCGGGCGGACATTGATGAGTATCTGTCTACGCATCCGGTCAAGCTCGGTGCCATCGCCAAGCGGCTCGGTGTCAAGGTCCTCCTCTCCACCCTGCCGCGCGGCACCTCCGGTCAGATTGGGCAAGAGAACGGCGACTTTGTCATCCGCATCAACCGGCACGAGGCGAAGCACCGCCAGCGCTTCACTCTTGCCCATGAACTGGCGCACTACCTCCTTCACCGCGACCTCATCATGGCGGAAGGCGGCTGGTCGGAGAATGTCCTGTTGCGCTCGGGGCAGCCTGCGAACGTCGAATACGAGGCCAACCGGCTGGCATCCGACCTCGTCATCCCATCCGCTCAGCTTGCAGAGGTTACAGCTGAATACTCTGGGCCGATGACGCCCGAGGTGATCGAGGACCTCGCCCGCCGCTTCGGCGTCTCCACGGCTGCGATGGAAATCAAGCTGCAGATGGTATGAGGGAGAGGCGGGGGAGATGGATGTAAGTGAATACCTAGTCACACTGTGTATCCGCCGCGCCGAACTGAGCGGACTCAAAGAGCTACCGGGAAGCGCTAAGGACAATCTTACCCCGCTTGTTCTGCTCGCGCCGTGGATGGCGACCACGCCGCTCTCGCGGGAAATCGACAAATTTGAGGACGCATACTCCGGCAGGCCCTACTTCATTGATGTCGACACCTACTATCAACCTGGAGAGAAGGCGAATGACGCGAAGGATGCGTGGGCGGAACTAGCCAAGAAACCGGCTGACTTGGATGTGTGGCGCTCGCTGCTCCTTCCCTATCCGAACGCAAACCCGTGTCTCCTGATGGCGGACGCCTCGATTGAGAGTGCACGGGAACAGATCAAGTGGGCACGGGAACACAATCGCAGCTTCTGCTTGAGGATGAATATGGCCCCGGGCGTGGGGCCGGGTATTCCGACCTGGACGCCCAGTTTGGTTGCCGAGCTGACCAATGAGGGGGCCGTGGACTATGCGGTGGTGTTCGATTTTGGTTTGGTTGAGAATGCGATGGACGTTGCCCCGTTGGCGACGGGATACATTTCCAGCTTCTTTTCGGGGATACCTGCTGAAATCCCACTAGCTGTTTGCTGCACCATGTTTCCCAGCGACTTTACCGTGTTTGATGGGATAGAAGAACTCGGGTTTTCCAACCGCGACCTGATTGTCCAGATCAGGCAGGCGACCAACCACCCGAAGATCATCTACGGGGACTGGGGCTCGACAAAGCCCCGAGCATACGCTTACAGCAGCCAACCGAAGAACCGCATTGACTACCCGACAGACAACGGCTGGGTTTTTGCTCGTGATCAGGATGACTCGGTTTCGTTTCAGGTTGCGGCGAAACGCATCACCGGGAGCCAGCAGTGGTCCGGTGGTTTGGGTATCTGGGGCGAACAGTTGATCGAGGGAGCCGCCGCTGGACAGGCATTCGCCATTGACTCGATGCCCAAGATGTATGCGGCGCGGATCAACATTCACCTTCACCGGCAAGCCTTCTATGGCCACCTGCCGCCGCCGGCAGCGCTGGATGAAGAATGGAGCGATGACGACCTATAGCTTGAAGGTGCAAGCAAAAGCTCAGGGGAAACTTTTGCTTGCAACCACGGCAGCGTGATTCCATCATCCTTTGTAGGTGGGCTTTGACCGTGAGCCAATTGCATAGAAACGAAACGAGTGAACCAAATTGCTTGGTTTCTCAGCGTTTAGGGACGTAGAACAGCGACCTTCTAATCAGGATGTTGGGGGTCCGAGTCCTCCCGGGATCGCCAATTTCTTAAATGAGATGCACCATGCACATCACGGACCCATCAGCGTTGAGCCCGATAATTTGGTCGACATTGGAGGCCGCGACGTCCGACGCCGCGCATCCGCTGCGGAATTTGACCCTGGGCAGCATCGGCCTGGATGGGGCACCTCAGATGCGGATGTTGGTGCTGCGCGACGTGACCGTGCAAAAGGCGCAATTGGCCTTGCACACCGATATCCGCAGTCCGAAATGGGCCGAACTACTTGCCAACCCTAAGGTGAGCGTGTTGGGCTATGACCCTTTGGCGCGCCAGCAAGTGCGAATGCGGGGCAAGGCGCAAATGTTTGGGCCCGGAACCGAACCCCAACAAACGGCGTGGGACGCACTTGGGCCTTGGACCAAGACAACTTATTGCGGCGGCCCTCCCGGAGATCTGCTCGATGCCCCTGAACGTGCCATCAACCAAACGCCCACAGACCAGACCACGGCCAAGGGACATGCGCGGTTCGGCGTGATTGTGATCCAGATCGCTCAACTTGACTGGTTTCAGCACCGCCGCGGTGCGATCCAGAGAGCCGTTTTGGATTATGACATGCACGGTGTTTTGAGCGCCGCGCGGTGGATCGCGCCCTGACGTCTAATCCAGCGCCGCCAGCCGCGCGTCTTGGCGCTTTATCAAAGCCTCCACCTCTGCAATGCTGGCGGCATTCAGCTGACTGCCCGGTTTGCGCACCGTGGCATGGGCGATTGCGCCATTGCGCGCCAGGGTGTATTTGCGGATCGCGAGCCCAAGGCCAGGTTGGCTTTCATAACGCACCAACGGCAGATAGGCGTCAAAAATGTCGCGCGCGCGCAATGTGTCGCCGTCCGTCATGGCTTGAACGACATGGGCCATCATCTCAGGGTAGGCAAAGCCAGTCATTGCGCCATCGGCGCCGCGCAACATCTCTTCGGGCAAGAACTGTCCACCATTGCCGCACAAGATGCTGATCCGCCGCGCCCCGGCATCCGAGGCTGCGCGAAGCGCGGTGATCTTATCAAGCCCCGGCCAATCTTCATGTTTGAGCATCACGCAGGTCGCGCAGGCCTCGACAATCTTCAGGATGACTTTGGCCGGGATCGTGATTCCAGTGACCAAAGGGAAGTCTTGCAGCACGAAGGGGGCGTCGCCCAGCGTTTCGGCGGTGTCATGGTAATACCCGATGATCTGATCGTCGGTCCTTAATGTGCTCGGCGGGGCAACCATGACCCCTGCAGCGCCGGCGTCCATGGCAGCATGTGACAACGCGCCCATTGCCGCAAAGCCCGGTGACGATACGCCAACGACGATCGGCAATTTGGTGCGTTTGACGACCCGTTTGACGACCCCAAGGCTTTCCTCTGCCGATAATTTGCCAGCCTCGCCCATGATCCCAAGGATAGTCAGGCCTGTGGCGCCGCGCTCAACATAAAAATCGACCATCCGGTCGACGCTGTCCCAATCCAAATTGCCATTGGCCAAGAACGGAGTCACAGCAATAGTAAAGACGCCTTTGGCGGTTTCATCGAGCATAATTTAGTCCTCTAATATCCAAGTCCGATACGGCCCAGAGCCATGGCGGCGGCGGCCTGGCAAGGCTCAACCACAGGAAGGTTGACGGCGTCTGACACAGCAGAACGGTAGCTGGCCATGCCAGCACATCCCAAAATAAGCACATCCGCGCCATCGTCATCGCGCAAGCGGGTGCCGATCTCTATCATTCGGGTCAGAACGCGGGCCTCGTCCGCCAGTTCTGTCACCCGCAGGTTCAACGCGCGATCCCCCGCACAGCGCGCGCCAACACCCATCGCGGCGAGACTGCGCATATGACGTGGAATACTGGCGGGCAGGATCGCGAGAATACCAAAGCGTTGGCCCAGGCTCATCGCGGTCAGCACAGCGCTTTCTTGAATCCCAAGGACGGGCACATTGGCTTGGGCACGCAAGGCATGAAGGCCAGGATCTCCAAAACAGGCGATCACAAAAGCCGAAGGGGTCGGCAGGCTGGCGGCTTGGGTGAGCAACGGTCCGATCACCAGATCAGCTTGGCGCTGGTCTTCGATTCCGGGCGGGCCAGCGGATAACGTGGTGCAGGTGATCGATACCCCGAAGCGACGCATTGGTGCCAACGCAATGTCCATGCGCGCCGTCACGTCCGTGCTGCTGTTGGGGTTCATAACATAGATGGTCATCGTCTAACCCTTTGCAGGGGTCGAAGGCCGGCGCTTAATCTGATCGAAATTGGCGTCGTAGGACGGGCGGGGTTCGCTTGCCCGAAACGGTCCGGGATGTCATCGTCAAATCGCAATGCGATGATCAAGTTTCTGACGCTCAGAAACGTCGACACAAGCCTGGTTGGCGCGCAGCAATTTTGCATCATGGCGCGGGTCCGAGCGCTTTGATTTCCGCGCTGGACCGACCCGTGCCGTGCGTGGCCAGATCGCGGGCAATCCAGCGGCCTTGGCCGGGACGTGCGAAACAGACACCATCTCGGACCACCACCCGTCCGCGCAGCACAACTGTTTCGGGCCAACCGGTGATTTTGGTCCCCGCCCAGGGATTGTAGCCGACATTGTCATGCAGATCATTGGCGCCGTAGGTGACTGTGCGTGTTGGGTTCCAAAGCACCAGATCAGCGTCGAAACCGGGCGCGATCTGACCTTTTTGCGCCATCCCATAGAGCTGTGCAGGCGCGGTGCTTGTCAGGCGTACAAAATGGTTGGGCGACATGCGGCCTTGACTGATCATTGCATCAAACATCAAAGGCAGGCGGACCTCGAGACCCGGCAAGCCGTTGGCAATTTGGTCAAACCGAGCTTTGGCTCCGGCGCTGAGCTTGCCCGTCTCATCAAAGCGGTAAGGTGCGTGATCCGAACTGATTATGTCCAGATCCCCCCAGCCCAAAGCTGTCCAGAGCGCGTCTTGATCCGTGCGGCTGCGCTGCGGCGGCGAGCAGAGGAACTTCGCGCCCTCCAGACCGTCGGCCTTCAGAACCTCATCCGTCATCAAAAGATAATGGGGGCAGGTCTCCGCCCATATGGGCGCCCCCCGCCGCCGCGCAGCGCGCACGGCAGCAGCGCCTTCGCGGGTCGAGACATGAAAGATCATCACCGGCTGGTCGAGATGTTCTGCAAAACGGCACATCCGGTCGATTGCTTCGATTTCAGCAGCCCGCGGATGACTGAGGGCATGATGTTCAGGCCGCGTCTGGCCGCCCGCAATCAACGCTGCGGTGGCGGTTTTGATCAAGGCATCATTTTCGGCATGGACACAAACCAAAGCACCGTTGGCCTTGGCCAAGGCCATAACTCGCAGGATTTGTGTATCATCCAATCCGATCTTGTAGGTCGTGAAAATCTTGATCGTTCGGTGACCGGCAGCCACGAGTGTGGCAATATCTTCCGCTAACCCGTCAACCTGCGGATCGGCCAAGATCATATGAAACCCATGATCGACCATCGCGCCACGTTCTGCGCGGCGGGAATAATCCGCCACCGCGTCCCTCATCTGCTGCCCTTTGGCTTGTGCCGCAAACGAGATTACACTGGTGGTTCCACCCATCAGCGCCGACCGGCTGGCGCTTTCCCAGGTGTCCGCGTTCATCAAGCCCATGCCCGACATCTGCTCAATATGACAATGTGGATCAACACCACCGGGCATCACCCAATGACCTGTGCTGTCTAACACTTCGCGGGCAGGCCCGAGCGCTGAGCCCACAGCCGCGATCTTGCCGTCAGTTATGCCAATTTCGGCGTCGAACGTTGCGGTTGCGGTCACCACCCGGCTTTGAGAAAGCTTAAGGTCAAACATACCGCCAATTTGCGCAGGCGGCCGCGGCAGCGCCAGCCCTAAATCGCGGTTTGTAGGAATTGTCTTGTGCTTTATCCACCAGATCTCGCGTGTCGAGCACTCGGCCCGTGGAAAATCACGATTTGAAGCCTAGCACCGGGCATTATAACTGCTGGGCGGGTGCTGCCGGACCAGTTTGATTTGAAGCCGACCGCGATCAAAGGGCGAACCCCGCACGGTTCGCTCTGTTTTGGTGGCGAGACGGGTGCCATTTTCTGGCCCTCCTTGTCGCTGTGCCTTTGATCAAAAGACCTTGTTCTCCGGTAACAGCAACCTGCGTGTTCCCGTATTTTTCTCGCATGCACGTATGATCTCCGTGCCCAGATTGACCGCGCCGAGTAGGTTTCTTTCCTTTTCTGCGCGCAGCTTGCGAACAACACCAAAGGCACGCCTTAAATGCTGAAAGACTTCCAGATCAACGAACACGCCGACGGCGCCCAAGTCATCGGCCGCGACATTAACGATCGCCCCGAGCGCTCTGACCACACTTGGGCTGTGCGTTGCCATCACTTCCTGAGCATCCGCTTGTTTTGCCGCCAAGATCAGGACCTGAACGCGCTTTTACTGCCAGTCAGGATGAAGATGGCTGGCGTTTTGTCCTTTTCAGTGAGTTGCCAGCGTCTCTTGCGAACGTACCGGACGCGGACTAAGGTGGCCGCGCGCGGCAACGCGCAGACGGTGGTGACCAGCCACATCACCTGTGAGATGGCAGCATTTATCTCAGCGATCTTAAGACATCTGCAGTCGGCTGAGCCGATTTCGATCTGACGCATTTGTTGGAAAACAAGAACGCAGCAAGAAAAGACTTAGCAAGAAAACCAATACATGTTGACCGGTGCCGCGTTGCCCGCCCACCAGATCCGAGGGTCGACCCCAAATTTGCGCTGGGCACCGTCCTTTTTGGCTTGGACCGGGAACTATCGGGACTGGCGCAGGGTCTTGCTTTGGCCTCTGCCCGCTTCGGCGGGCCGGATGATCTTGTGTTTTCGCTCACGATAAGCGCAGGTCGGCGCGCCGCCCCATCGCTGCCGCCCCTGACTAGTTCAATCGACGCTTGATCCGATCGAGATTCAATTTAAAACTGCGCCAAAAGCAAAGGTATGGTCATGGAAATCCGTCACGTCACGCCACAATACGCCGTCTCTGCTCAGATTGAGCCTGGCGACTGCGCGGGCTTGGCGGAAGCTGGTTTCAAGACCATTATCTGCAATCGTCCAGACGCTGAGGCACCGCCGCATTTGCAATCCGATCAGATCAAGGCCGCTGCTGAAGCGGCCGGGTTGAGCTTTGTCGACAATCCGGTCCATGGCATGTCGCTCACACCCGAAAGCATTGCGCTGCAAGCCGACGTGGTCCTGAAAGCCCCAGGTCCGGTGTTCGCCTATTGTCGGTCTGGCACCCGGTCGGTCATTATATGGGCTTTCGCAACGGCTCGTGAGATGCCGCCAGAGCAGATCATCAAAGCCGCAGCCAACGCAGGCTATGATCTTAGCGGCATGGCCTCACAATTGGAAATGTTGTCGAAACCCTGACACGGATGGGCCATTGCGAACCGCACCGAAGCAGGCAACATCCCTGAAAAGCCTCCGCCTTTTCGTGTCATTAGAGCGTGTTGCGATCTGTGCGCTTCGGGCTTCCCGATTTGCTTGAGATGTGAGTCCCGTCCGTTGAGGCAGATATGGGGTACACACATGGGCCAACCACACCCGATAGAGTTACGGGAGCGTGTCATGGCGTTCGTTGATGACCGCCATCGCAAAGACCCTCCTCAAAGCCGCCGACACAATCCAGCTGACCGTCAATCCGATCCACCTGATCGCCTGAGTGGTTTCAAAACCCTGTTCCAAAGGAAGGGCCAAATTCGTCTCAAAAGTCTCAAAAACCCAAACCAGCCCAATGACGCAGGGGGCTTAAGGATAGTGTCAGCGTTCAGCGATTAATCCGGTGGAGTGTCTCGAGCCGGAACGGGACGCGGTCTTACGACGACAGCCACGACCCGCTTCGCAGCCACCTCGCCGACGTCCTTGATGCCGTCAACTTCGCTCGCCGTCTCAAGACGCTCATCGGATTCTCGCCTTACCAATAGCTCTGCAAGATCTGGACTTCACAGCCAGAGCGATCATCCAAAATCCGCTCCACCAGAGGCCGGGACTGAACAGCTAGGACAACGCCTTCTCTTCGGTCCGGGCGCGGTCCCATAATGCCGCTGCGGCTGTTTCGGCAGCTGCCAGAACTGCCATTTTGTCGACGCGCACAGGTTCGCCATGCGACACAACAATCTCACCCTCAACAATTACGGTGTCCACGTCTCGCCCTTGTGCGGTGTGCACAAGCGTTCCCAGGACATTGGTTAGGGGCCTCAAATGCGGGCGGCGAAAGTCAAACAAGACCAAGTCAGCCCGTTTGCCAACGCTCAAAGAGCCGATTTCTGCCTCTAGTCCAAGGGCCCGTGCACCGCCAAGAGTGGCGGCTTCAAACACCTTTGCAGGTTGCCAAGCCTCTGTAATTTTACCTTGTTGGACCCGCCCCGAAGCCAAAGCCCACCGCATCAGCTCTACCATGTCGGCGTGCATGTTATCGGTCGACAGTGCCAAATTCATGCCCGCGTCGGACAGCGCATCTGTGGGGGCAATATGCCCATGGGTCTGATTGCCCTTTGCGATATGGGCCAAATGAGCGCCTGAACGGCCCAGGCGCGCGATATCGGTTTGCGAGACATGTATGCAATGCGCACCGATCAGACGATCATCCAAGAGGCCGATTTCGTCCAACAATTCTGGGGGGGTCATCCCGTCTCGCTCGCGAATAAAATCGACTTCGACCTGACTTTGAGCGACATGGGTATTGATCCGCAACCCCGTTTGATCCCGCATTTGGCGCACCTGATGCAGCAAATCGGGCGAACATGTGTCTGGTGCATGGGGGGCCAGCACCACACCGGTGCGCAAAGAGACCGGATCGTTGTATTGTGCAATCAGATCCGCGGCAGCGCCGAGCGTCTGTAAGCCGATCTTGGGATCATAATTCCATTCTCCAAGATGCACCCGCGTGAAGTCCACATCATGAATCCGTCCGCAGCCCCAGGCCCGGATCCCCGTTTCCGCCATCGCAGCCAGCGCCACGTCTTGATGCGAAAAACTATCATTGACGAGCGTCGATCCGAAACACAGCGCCTCAAGACCGCCAAGCTGAGCCATGGCATAGGCTTCGTCCGGGGTTGGATCATGACCGTGGGGCACACCAATTGTATAGGCCGGGGCGAAGCCCATGTCTTCTGCCACGCCGCGCACCATGCTGAGAATGGCATGCGTATGAACATTGACGAAGCCGGGGGTCACCACATACCCTGTGGCGTCCAAGATCTGTGTCGCCGGATGAATCTGATCGGGCGCAGTGTCTTGTATTGATACGATCCGGCCGTTGTGGATGGTGATCCATCCTGTGTCCAGATAGGGTTGAAGCGGATCGGCCGTCAGCAGCGTGCCGCCCGCGACAATCATGTCAGGAGCAGTTATATTTTCAATCATGAGACAGATGCCGCAGGAACCGCTGGGCCCCTTGGGATTTCGGTGCACCAAAGAGCTGTTGCGGCGGTCCCTGTTCCGCGATCACACCATCCTCCATGTATATCACACGATCGGCCACATCACGTGCGAAACTCATCTCATGGGTGACAACCACCATGGTCATGCCGTCCTTTGCCAGGTCTTTCATCACATCCAGCACCTCTTGGACCAGCTCTGGGTCTAACGCAGAAGTTGGCTCGTCAAACAGCATCACGCGCGGCTTCATTGCCAAAGCGCGGGCAATCGCGACGCGTTGCTGTTGGCCGCCTGACAATTGTGCGGGCCGCTTGTTGGCGTGTTCGCCCATGTGGACGCGGTCCAGTTCCTCGTCGGCCAAAGATCGTGCTGCCGCTCGGGTCATCCCGCGTACTTTTTCGGGCCCGATCGCGATATTGTCGCGCGCGCTCAAATGCGGGAACAGATTAAAGCGTTGGAACACAAAGCCGAACTGACTGCGTTGCGCCGCAGCTTGTTTTTCAGAGGCTTCCGTGCCAACCGGATGCCCGTCCAGCATGACGGTGCCGCCCGACGGCTCTTCCAACCGGTTCAGACACCGCAACAATGTCGTCTTGCCGGATCCAGATGCCCCAATGATCACCACGGTTTCACCAGCGCTGACATCAACGGAGACACCGCGCAGCACTGGGTTATCGCCAAAGGTTTTGCTTAGGTTTCGGACCTCGATGACAGGCTCTACCATGTCGGCAACCTTCGTTCGAGACGAACTGACACCCAACTCAAGGCCTTGATCAGCACATAATAATATAAAGCCAACAACGTATAAATCTCGAATGGTACAAAATGGACAGAGATGATGGCCTGTCCGGCCCGCGTCAATTCATAGACCGAGATGACCGACAGCAGCGATGAGTTTTTGACAAGGCTAATCAGCTCATTTGTCAGCGGCGGCACCATCTGGCGATAGGCTTGTGGCAACAAGATGTAGACGAGCACTTGTCTATGACGCATGCCGACCGACTTCGCGGCTTCTGATTGGCCCTTCTCGATTGATCCAACGCCGCCGCGAACCACCTCGGCCACGAATGCTGCGGCATTCAACGACAGCGCAACAACGCCGGCCCAGAACTCATCAAACCGGATGCCAATCATCGGTAGTGCAAAAAAGACGAGAAAAATCTGTATCAACAGGGGTGTGCCGCGGATGAAATCGACATAAGCCAGCACCAGCCACCGCACGAAACCGCTTCGAGAGAGCGACCCCAACCCGAAGATGACACCAAGTGCCAGACCCAACACGGCAGACAGCGCAGAAACCTGCAATGTCACGATCACGCCCTCTGCAAGCAATGGAATGCTCTGCAGGATAATGTCCCAGTCAATCATCATATCTCATATCCATCCAGAATGCGCTCGCCGAACAGGCAAGCGCATCCTTGTTGGTCCCTGATTGATCAAGAAAATGTCGGGATGGTATCCGACAGTTCCATCTCGAACCCGAACCACTTTTGCTGGAGCGCATAGATCTCCCCGCTCTCTTTCAGTCGGGTCAACTCGGTGTCCATCCACGCAACGATTTCCGGATCTTCCTTGCGCGCAGCAATGCCGGCCCAGTTGAGTTTACCGACGGGGCGGACCAGGGCGTAGGCTCCTGGCCGATCCTTCATCACCTGCCCCAATGTCGGAAGCGTGTTGAGGACACCATCCACGGACCCTTGGCTGAGCGCGAGGTAAGCAGCAGGATGATCGTCATAAATTTTCACATCCGAAAAGCCTGCGCCTGCAGCGGCGGTGATTTCCTCATCCAGCGCGGGCTTCATCATTTCCCCCGGCGATCCGAGCTTGACGCCCAAAACCTTTCCCGACAGATCGTTGACGGATGTGATCGAGTCCGCATCTTCAGCGCGGATCAGCAAGGCTTGGCTGGCTTCGGCGTATGGGATAGAAAACGCAACCTTTTCAAGGCGTTCTTTGCGATAGCTCATCGATGACATGATGACGTCAAAGCGACCAGCGTAAAGCGCAGGGATGATGCCGGACCATTGCGTGTCGACGAACTCAGGCTCAACTCCTAATGACGCACACATCAAAGCTGCCAAGTCGACGTCATATCCCACGATTTTGCCCGCATCGCGGAACGTGAAGGGTGGATACGTCGCTTCGCATCCGATTTGCAGCACACCGGCTGCTTTTACATCATCCAGCGTCTTTCCCGCTGCAAAAACACGTGTCGGTGCGAGCATTGGCACGGCCAAACCGGCAGCTGCTCCAACCAAAACGGCGCGACGGGTGGTCTTCGTTCTTGTCATATCGGAACCCCTAGGTATCGTTACAATGAAGCGCCATGCGCAAAAATGGCATGCCATCTCGATGGCGAATGCTTGAACGTTGGAACCAATCACGGGCCCGACAAGAAAATGCGCAGGGATAGATGCCGGTATACTGGATCTGCGGAATTTTTCCTCATCTTTCCGAAGACGCGCCTATTATATACGCTGAATTTAGATATTTCGCTGACATATGGCGGTCGGATCTGGCGTAAAGCAAATAAGCAACCGAGCTTCTGATTCCGTTTTGATTGCTCATTTGAAACTTGACCGTTATACCTGCGGCCTGGTTTGCCGATCTTAACCGGGCACCGTCTGGATCTTTTGACCTATGTCCCAAGCATCAAAGCACGCCTTACATGAACCGACCGCTGGGGCTGCGCAAGTCGCAGACATTTTACGCAATCGGATCATCAAGGGCGACATTCAAGCAGGCGACCGGCTGGTCGAGCGTCAATTGTCTGCACAACTCAATGTTTCGCGCACACCGATCCGAGAGGCACTCAAATTGCTCCAAGTCGATGGGCTGATCGAAATCTCGATGCATCGTGGTGCAATTGTTTCTGACTATCGTCCTGGCGACGCCTTCGCGCTGTTTGAAGTGATTGCTGTTTTGGAAGGCCTTGCTGCAAAACGCACGTGCGAGACACTTGCTCCGACAGGCCTGCAGCAGTTGGAAGACATGCATGGCACAATGCTGGATCACCATGTTGCAGGCAGGCAGACTGAATATTTTGATCTGAACACGCTTATCCACGACTTTATCTTGAAACATTCGACCAACCCGATGCTTCAAATGACTCATGAAAGGTTAATGATTAACGCACGACGCGGTCGTTTCCTGGCAATCATGAATCCGGACCGCTTGGCGCAGGCCGTCAGCGAACACGAGGCGCTGATGAACGCGTTTCGGGCCGGTGATTCCGCCGAAGCTGCAAGAGTGTGGGAACAGCATTTGCGTCACACGGGCAAAGCAGTCGCGGATGCGCTCGCCGATTCTTAACGGCCATTAATCAAGCACACCCCCCCTATTCAGCTTAATTTTCCAGCAAATCGCAGTTAGTGCGTCATGAAAAAGCTGGATGCGACTTTGAAAAGACAGATGGCATGCCATTTTTCACTCCGAGCCGACGCGAAGGGGTCTCGACGTGGAAATCTGTTTTTTTGATCAAAAAGTGCGTCTATGACGCGCGATCTTAAGGGATACTGGGACGCGGAGCCTAAGCCGTGTTGGCCAAACAGGGCGCGGCTGGCCGTCTCGTTCGTTGTCAATATTGAGGAAGGGGCAGAACTGTCGATTGCTCAAGGTGATGAGCGAAACGAAAGTCGATATGAAGCGATCGAAGAAATCACAGATGCGCCTGATCCTTGTATGGAAAGCCATTTTGGGTATGGACCGCGCCGCGGTTATCGGCGGATTGTGGAAAGCCTGAAAGCGTACGATATCCAAGCGACGTTTTCCACTTGCGGTCGTGCTGCCACAGCGGCGCCTTGGCTGATCGCAGATGCTGCAGCGCGGGGGCACGAAATTTCGTGCCATGGCTGGCGCTGGGAAACCCATGCCGGCATGGCGGCCAATGCCGAGCGTGACATTATCGCACGTACCTATGACACACTCGCGGACATCGCTGGCATCGCCCCGGTGGGATGGCACACGCGTTCGGCCACATCGCCTTGGACCCGGGATTTGTTAAAGGCGCACGGCGGCTTTGTGTATGACAGCAATGCTTATGACGATGACGTCCCCTATATGGAGGGCGATCATGTCGTTTTGCCTTATGCGTTCGACACAAATGACATGCGGTTTTCACCCGGCGGCGGGTTTGTCCATGCGCAGGACTTTGTCGACTATGTAACTGCTGGCTTTGACCGCCTTTATGCCGAAGGCGCAGGTGCCGCACGGATGATGTCAATTGGCCTGCATACCCGCATCATCGGGCGGCCCTCTCGGATCGCAGCACTGGACGCCATCCTTGGTTATATTGCAACCAAGCCCGATGTCTGGATCGCCCCGCGTCAAGAGATTGCAGCCTGTTGGGCGCTTCATCACGGTCCGACCTCATGAGCCCGCGTGTTATGGTCCACTCTGGATATAGTGCGGCTTTGAGGGGCCTTGCGGACTGGGTCACGTTCATGAGGTGCTCCGCATCCATGCCTGCCGCATTGGTATTGCCATTGGGCGCGATATTGAAACGCAACCCAGCAGTGGCCGCCTGACATGCGTTTGTTGTTGATAAACCCCAACATGACACTCAGCATGACGGAAGCCTTGACCGATGTGGCCCGTGTGACAGGCGGCGACGCGGCAGAGATCCTGCCAGTCACGGCCTCAAAGGGGTTTTCCTATATTGCGTCGCGTGCTGAGGCACAGATCGCTGGCGTTGGTGTGCTCGAAACGATCGCGCGTCATCAACATGAAGTTGACGCTGTGATCATTGCAGCCTTTGGCGATCCCGGTCTTGTCGCCGCGCGGGAGCTGTTTGATCTTCCCGTGATCGGTATGGCCGAGGCTGCAGTGCTGACGGCCGCAATTTTGGGGGATCGCTTTGGAGTGATCACCTTTTCGCCCCATA
>JBELMC010000060.1:0-18417 GCA_042096155.1 Dinoroseobacter sp. | reverse complement strand
CAAAAGGCCGCATAAATGAGTTCAGAGACCGGAATGTAAACGCGACAAGTCCAGTTACTGAAAACGAATGGAGCATTATCTGTGCACTTGGCCGGGTTACGCCACCTGCATAATCAGTGCCAACAAATAGAACCCACCCACTTATCCACATCGGTAACACGAATATGAATCAGCTCAAAACCGAGAAATCTTGAGGAGGGCCGCCAACTTGTAGCGACCCTCCTTGCCCCACGTGGCCCCAACTGCACCACACGTGTTCGAAATCAGATCCGCCGTTCTAGTCGGATATGTGACGTGTACGCAGCCGACAAATCATGTTCAAGCAAAAAGCACTTTGCATTTGATCAACCACGCAGATCAGGCTGCTTGGCAGACATGCCCTGCCCACAATTGCAAATTCGTCACGCGGACGAACGGATTACACAAAACAGTCCCCCGAGACCAAATAAACAGGCGATTTAAGACCGCCAATCGCGCCCGATCAGTAGCGGTAAGCTTCAGGCTTAAACGGACCTTCGACAGTAACACCGATATAATCCGCTTGCTCTTTTTGCAGCTCGGTCAGCTTTACGCCAATTTTGGCCAGGTGCAAGCGCGCGACTTTTTCATCAAGATGCTTTGGCAAAACGTAAACCTTGTTGTCGTAGTTATCCCCCTTCGTCCACAGTTCGATCTGCGCCAACACTTGGTTGGTAAACGAAGCAGACATCACGAAGGAGGGGTGTCCCGTCGCATTCCCGAGATTCAAAAGACGACCCTGAGACAAGAGGATCATGCGATTGCCAGATGGCATTTCGTACATATCCACCTGGTCCTTGATGTTGGTCATCTTGGTATTGCGCAAAGCGGCGACTTGGATCTCGTTGTCGAAATGACCAATATTGCCGACGATCGCCATATCCTTCATCTCACGCATGTGCTCGATTCGGATCACGTCCTTATTGCCGGTGGTGGTGATGAATATGTCCGCATCGGCGACAGTGTCTTCCAGCGTGGTGACTTCAAACCCGTCCATGGCGGCCTGGAGCGCACAGATCGGATCAATTTCCGTCACTTTCACACGAGCGCCCGCACCCCGCAGCGAAGCGGCTGATCCTTTGCCCACATCGCCATAGCCGCACACTACAGCTGTCTTGCCCGCCATCATGGTGTCCGTGGCGCGGCGAATCCCATCCACCAGGGATTCTTTACATCCATATTTGTTGTCGAACTTCGACTTCGTCACAGAATCGTTCACGTTGATCGCCGGGAATGGCAACTTGCCGCGACGCTCGAGTTCGTACAAGCGATGAACACCAGTGGTGGTTTCTTCCGAAACGCCAACAATCTGAGACCGCATCTTGGTGAACCAACCAGGCGACGCTGCCATACGTTTCTTGATCTGCGCCTGGATACACTCTTCTTCCTCGGATGTCGGGACGGCAAAGGCCTCGCCCGCCTCAACACTGGCGCCCAACAGAATATAGAGCGTCGCATCACCGCCATCATCGAGAATCATGTTGGGGCCGTCTTCGAACTGGAATGACAGATCCAAATAGTCCCAGTGCTCTGCCAAAGTTTGGCCTTTGACTGCGAATACCGGCGTGCCGCCTGCCGCGATCGCCGCTGCGGCGTGGTCTTGAGTCGAATAGATATTGCACGACGCCCAGCGGACCTCAGCCCCAAGCGCATTCAATGTCTCGATCAACACAGCGGTCTGTATGGTCATGTGCAATGAGCCAACAATTCGGGCATTTTTCAATGGCTTACTCTCGCCAAACTCTTCGCGCAATGCCATCAAGCCCGGCATTTCAGTCTCGGCAATATCCAGCTCCTTGCGCCCAAAATCAGCCAGCGCAATGTCTTTGACGATGTAATCAGTCATTCAAAAGGTCCACTTAGTTCTCGGATGTTGGGGCTGTCTACCAAGGCGGTCCAGATTGGGCAATCCCAGCGCGGTTCGGTCACGGTTAGGCTGTAAATTATCTAAATTTCGGGGTCGTCAACGCAACAGGCATTGGCCATTCCAAAACGAACGGCTAGGGTAGCGAGAGATTGGAAGCCGGAGTTTCAAATGCCCCCACGTGCTTGGCAGCGGATGCTATCGGGTCGCCGGTTGGACCTTCTTGATCCCACCCCAATGGACATCGAAATTGAAGATATCGCCCACGGACTCGCTTTTGTTGCGCGTTGGAATGGCCAGACGAATGGGGATTTCCCATATTCCGTGGCCGAGCACTCTTTATTGGTCGAAACACTCTATACGCGGATGCAACCCAAAGCCCTGCCCAAATGGCAGCTCGCCGCATTGCTGCACGACGCACCGGAATATGTAATTGGCGACATGATCAGCCCCGTCAAAGCTGCGATCGGTTCCAATTACGGCGAGCTTGACCTGCGTCTCGCTGCCGCGGTTCATATTCGGTTTGGATTACCGGCGACGCTGCCCAAATCGGTGAAAATCGCAATCAAGAAAGCAGATAAGGTTTCGGCATTCATGGAAGCCACCCGCATTGCCGGCTTCGCTGAATCTGAAGCGGCAAAACTTTTCGGCAGGCCAAAGCCGGAATTGATCGAGGGCCTCGACGTGTTGCTTCGTGCACCAATTGCGGCACGAACAGATTTTACTGCGCGCCACATCGAACTGTTAGCACAGATCTAACGACCGAAAAGCAGGGGAGTCCCGACAACAGAGGATGACACATTTTTCGCCCAGTTGAGCAACCAGACGTCCAACACGCAAAACGGATTTCGGCGCGGCTTGGCACCCCAATAGACCAAACAATGACGCTGATGCGATCCCATCAAACACGTGCAAAGCGCCAGCAAAAATCGTTCAAGGATGCGAGGATAGACATCCCCACCAGACAAGCCCGGCGCACCAAATAGGAATACCGCCGCAACTTTTTTGGATGCCGTTTAGCTTTTCCAACGTCGATGCAACCACAACCATTGCTCAGGGTGGGCCTGGATACGATCCGACATCAGCCCATTGAACTTTTGCATCATTTGCACAGGATCACTGTGGGGAATTGGCGCCGCGAATTCGATATCTATGCGACCCTCAGCATCCATTCGGACCGGAAAAAACGGAATCAAAGGCTGATCAAACCGCAATGCCAGTTCTGCTGGTGTTAAAGTCGTACGGCCGGGACATCCCAAAAAATCTATTGGAACCCCACCTTTATATTGTTGATCCGCCAAGATCGCAAGGATCCCACCGCCCTTGAGAAACCGCATCATGCCCTTGAAGCCTGCTTTGCCTTTCGCAAACATAGGCTCACCGGCAATCGCCAGCCCCTTGGCATGACGCGGTGCATAATATCTGTTACTTGTTGGACGATACAGCGCCCCGACCGCTATTCCAAATGGCCGCAATGCAAACCGCATCGCATCCCATTGCCCAAAATGACCTCCGACCAAAATAGCACCGGTGCCCGCCGCATGCGTCTGTTTCAGCACCTGCAACCCCGGACCATGCGGCGTCAATTCCAGCAAATTATGCTGATGTTCTTCTGCAAACATGACTTCGGCCAACGTTCGACCGATAACATCCGCAGAGGCCAAAGCAAGCGCGCGATTGTCACGACGACTTGCGGTCGGCCGTGCAATCGCGAAATTCTCTGCCAGTCGTTTGCGCGCCGTGGGCAAGACCAAGACCAAAAATTGAACAATTTTCCCCGCCAGCCAGATGCGGGTGCGAAATGGGATCACCTGACAGACGACAAGAAACAGGCTAATCGGCGCATAAACGATTGCATCCGAAACTCGGTCCAGTCCAGCGCGCATCTTTGACAAAATCCCCAAAAATCGTTTCGCCCCTAGGCCCGCTTCGATCAATAAAAAAGCAAACCCACGTCGCAAGCTTTGCGCCGGTCGGTTTCACTCTTTAACCATCGGCTTGACCCATGTCCATTATCCGCGCAACACTTGAATATGACGATTGGCTTCATCGGCACAGGGGATATCGCCGCCCCGATGGTTCGGTTTTTAGCCCGTAAAGGGCATCCGATACTTGTGTCTCGGCGCAACGAGCAGAGATCCAAGGCATTGTGCGAAGCCTTTAAGAATGTTGATGTTTCCGAAAATCAAAGCCTTGTTGACCGCTCTGAAATCGTTTTTCTCTGCGTCCGCCCGCATCAAGCTGGAGACGCCTTAGCGCCGCTGAACTTTCGCGGAGATCAGGTCATTATCTCGGTCATGGCCGGCATCACGATGCAAGCCCTCGAAACGCTGTGTAGGCCTGCAACAGACATCGCGACGACCATTCCTTTGGCGTTTCTCGAGCATGGCGGATGTCCATTGCCAGTCTTCCCCGATAGCCCAACGTTGCGCGCCTTATTCAGCCCCGAAAACAAGGTTTTGGGACAACAAAGCGAAGCGCAACTTAATCGGCATTTTGCTGCCAGTGCCATGCTTGGCACGTTACTCGACTATTGTGATCATGTCGGAAATTGGCTTGGGCAGGACAGTAACGCACAGACTTACATCGCTATGCTAGCGGCAGGCGCATTGCGCGATGTCCTCAAAACCGGTACCGAAAACTTGGCATCAGCGCGTGATGATCTGGCGACCCACGGCACCCTGAATTTACAACTGGTTGAGCATATGCGCCAAGCTCGCATGCATGCTCATGTGACCGATGGGCTCGACGCGTTGGTTGAGCGGCTGAATTCCTAGCCCCTACCGCAGGTTCATCTTGGGTTTAGGCGACGACGCGCCGATCATGCTCAAAACCAAATTCGGTGTTCAGCAGGCTTTCAAGCACTTCAAAACTGGAGTCTGCAACCAAAGCCGGATCATAGGGTATCGGGGTGATCGTAAGGCCCCGGTCTTCCCAATTGCCATCCTCAATCCTGCCCACTTCGACACCGTCGGCAAGGATGGCGGTGAGGTTTTGATCCGGTAGGAAATTCAAGGAGACCTTGGGGGCAGCACCATTATCTGTATCAGCATAAAAATATGCGATGTTGCTTTGCTCGAACATGTTCCGCAAAAGAGCCGACCTGTCGGTACCAGTCCCAGCGCCGTAATCACCGAGCGCAATAATTCCATCGCCATCAAGAAAAGTGACAGTATCGTTTTGGCCCAGGAAAACCACATCTAAGCCGAAATCCAGAAAGATGTCGTCAGCATCATCTGGACTCGGCGAATTGGTCTCGCGCGCCCCGAATGAAACACTGAAGGATAGATCTTCTTCAGCCTCGTCAAGGAAAAGCGGCGTGCCAACATCTCTTAAAACGACGTCATGTTCTTCGACTTTCGACACACCATGACCGCTGGTAACGTCAAGAGCCCGAGAAAAGATTATGTCATGGTCCAAAACAACAAAGTTTTGGTCTTGGTCGACTTCATCAGAGCGTTCACCATGATTGTCACCGCTGTTGACGACAAACTCTTTTCCTGTTCCGCCCCGCCGGGCAACAGCGTTGTTAGGGCTCATCAAGCGGCTTGACGCATGGCTGCCATCCTTTTCATCGGTCCCGACATTACCGATCAAATCTTTCAGTAAGGAGGTGTAGCCAAGCTGTGCAGACCCATCAGATAAAGTATCATCTTTGACTTCATCTGTGAATTCGTCCGTAATTTTAATCCCAGTCGGCAGGATCACAGCGATTGATGCGCTTGCTAACAAGAACGCTATAAATCCACCATCTAGCAACATCACGATTCCCCTTACTTTGAAGGCTTTAAGCGCCAACGGGATCAAAATTTGGTTTGATCACCACATCAGCCCCCATCAACAATACATTATCGACCACTGCGACGAGCTCGCCGTTCAGCACCACATTGGTTCCGCCGGCGCGATTTGGATCTAAAGACAAGTCCATCCGACCGTCGCCGAACCCGTACTCGACTTCTAAAATGTCAGTGCCCTGCACAAAATCCCGGATCCGCGAGGACCCAGAGTCATCAAAAGCCGCCGTCCCTGACGACCCGAACTGCGTATCGGCCAGATCATCATCCACATCCATGGTCGACGCCAAGGACCGCTGGAACGTGACGTCGTTATCATCCTTATTGGTGTGCTGGCTGGTTTCACATAACGTGTTATTTTGTGCGGCCCGATAAATATTGCCCGCGGGTCTTGTATGCGGCACAAACAAAGCCAGCACCAGACCACTTACAAACAAGCCAAGCACACCCCCAAACTCTAACAAACAGACCTCCCGTCGCGGTCAACACACTACTACAGTAAGCGTGGCAAAACCGGTCAGCCGAGTCTTTGTTTAATAATTTGTTAACTAAGCTGCCATTGGGTTGAGAGAGAGAATAGTAAGGATGTTCCATTCAAGATTGTAGCAAACCAGGAAACCGATCTACACGCACTGCGTGCTCGACTCACTGCCGTTAGCAATCAGCCCGTTGCAACAAGAGCTTGATTTTCACCTTTTGTGAGGTGGTATGGCTCGTTTTTGAATCGTTGCAGTTTGAGTTCCTGCAGCATTTCATCCTTAAGACCCCCGCGTCATTGGGCCGGTTTGGATTTCTGAGAATTTTGAGACGAATTTGGCCCTCCCTTGGAACAGGGTTTTGAAATCACTCAGGCGATCGTGTGTAATCAGATTGATGTCAGCTGGATGTTGTCGGCGGCTTTGGGAAGGGTCTGGGCGATGGCGGTCATGGCCCTTTGGGCGTGCGTTTTCGCGCCGCCAAAACATCGCGCCCTGCGAACAGCATGACATCCAGCCGAATCTTCAGGCGACCCTCAAGCTTTTGATCCGACAGTCCAGGCGTTGGCCCAGCAGAAAACAGCGGACCAGCATCACCAGCTCACGGCCTCGTCGTGCGAACCGTGACTGCAATTTGTTGCGATGCAGATCCCGTTCGATCCGCTCCCAATCCATCAACTCGGATTTTGCTAAACACTGAAACGGCGCCAGTTTTGAAAGCTTATTTACATCCTCCGGTATGTCGTAGCTCGCAAAACGTGGTTTCTCTACGTTCAAACAGAGAGCAGCGATTATCGCCGATTGTAGACACCGGAGGATAAGTGAATCGATACAAGCTCTCCTGATCTTCGGCGAAAACTTTTGATAAATTTTTAACAACACTTTTTGATAGAGGGGCAGGATGACAAAATATAGATTGTTGTACCTCCCGTGTGATACGGCGCATCAATTTATTCTTTGCCAGATGTGAAACTGGTGGCCGGAGAAGCTTAAAAAAATACCGAAATTGAGGGCTTGCGAAAATACCAGCGGGTACATGGGCGCGGTTGCTTATTGGTAAAGAGATTTTACGAGGTGCCACGGAAAGGAATTCCTGAATATTATGTAAAACGTTTTGTGGAGAATGTTGTAGGTCCTCCAATCGGATGATTTGGATCTGCTCTCTAGGAAAGTTTTCGAGGTATGGTTTTAGAAGGCGATAAAACATGCCCAAACTGCGGTACCGCAGCATTGGAGGTGTATCGGCGGTCTCGACCCGGAAAAAAGCTTGCTCGAAATTTGGGCAAGGTTCCATAGCATGGCCAAGCGCATGGTTGAACGATGAGTAAGCCCGCGCGACAGGGCATCTCGTGAGGAGTATAATTTTAGCATTGGGGCATGTTTTTGCGATCCGAGCAGCTGTTCCTGCAACAAAGTAGCTGGTCTCAGAAAAGTCACCGCGCTTTTGACCTGGCAATGCGCCGCAGAAAGCCTTCTGATATTGATGCGGCATCCGAACAGCCCGCGTTTTGAGCGGATGCAGTCCCGGTTCCAAAACGGGGCACAGACCGACAGAAAAATAGTTAAGGCTTTTTTCGTAGGGTACGAAGATTTGGGGATGTGCACGCAGGGCATTTGCAAAACTCGTCGTACCACATTTCATCGCCCCGATCACAAAAAAATCCGGTCGGAACTTGGTCTGCATTTAAGAAAGTGCCAATATTGTGTATGATGCAAAGAGCAATACCAGAGCACTTAGTCCGAAAATAGGGGCGCCCAGTGCATGCTGTGTCATGCTTGATGCGAGCAAAAACACCCATGTCGCAAGGCCAAGATCGGCCCAAAATAGTATTTCGCGACTTTGCGCAGTGCGGCGAACTTGCGTGAATGTGGTCCACACTTGCCTGGCAGCTGCGCCCAGCAGAAGGAGCCCTGCCAGACCAAGTTCGGCAAGGATATGAAAAACACTGTTATGTGCGGTATGCTGTGCTGGGTTGTTAAAGCGTGCATTGATCACTGGCCTTACGCCTGGCAGCACCTCGGAAAATTGCCGGGTACCGTCATTGTATCTGCCAAACCCTATGCCAAAGAAGGGTGACGCTGAGAATTCGCCCCACGCGCGTCCCCAAAGGAAGCCACGGATCGCGAGGTTAGCATTCCCTTCTGTTGTTGCGATGTCACGGACAGAGAAAGCAGATTGGCTTTCTGCTGGGGGTTTAGAATTGGAGGCGATATAGAAATTTGTTGCCATAGAAACGTAGGTTTGTGCAGCACCCGCGCGCAAAAGTCTGTCATAATGATGCTCAAACAAAATGGGCATAATGACCGCCAGGGCGGCTGCCAAGGCAAAGACAAACCCAACAGCGCGCCAGTCGCGCATTATTGCCAGCGCAACCGCCACCCCAATTGCACATGCCAGAACTGCGGTACGGGACCCTGAGCCAAGCAGAGCGAGACTTGCGCAGAGAAGGCCCACCATAAGCGCTGTTGTCGGACGATGACGCGTTGCAAATAAAAGGTAGAGAAAAACGCTCGCAGCTAAACTTCCTGCGCCATGATGGGAACTAAATAAACGTATATCCCAGCCCGTCCGCAAAATGATCGCGCCGAGTATGAGGGCCGACAGGACCACAAATACTGTATCGAGCCGCTGCACCAAACCATTTTGCGGCTCAAAGCTGACCATCAATAATAGGGCCGGCCAAAATGTCAGGAAAATGCGTCCTTCGCCCTGGAACCAATCAACCAAAGTGGCAAACTCCAGTGCTTTACCCCCTCCGAATACAACAGCGCTGCTTGCGGTATAAAAGTAGTATAATATGATAAAGCCCCCGGCGGCTGGCAGTTTTGCCCCCATCAAAATCAAAGCGCAGGTGAGACAGGCACACAGACCAAGCACTGCACTGGCGAGGATTGGGAAGACACCCAAAAGGCTTGAGCTGATGAAGCACGCACAAATCACGAGCAACACGACTGATGTCTGGCCGGTGTGAGGTGCAGATCGGATGTTATTGAGCAGAAAGTTCATGCCCGAGCCTTACACCTGCTTGGTTAAGCAAGACTTTAGCGCGCAGTCAGGGTGATCTTTACACGAAGATAAAGTCACTCTCCACGATGTCGTCGACGTTCATTTCGCCAACGGAGGCATTGTCCATGATCTTGATCCTGTCACGTCCAAAAATCAGCAGCACGCCCCAGTTATGCTCGACTAGGTCGACTTGATCCAATGAATACAGCATATGATTTTCAGACATATCGATTTTGTCGACCCCAGGGGTGAAATCTTCAAGAATGTCGGCCATCCCATCAGCAACGAAACAAAACACATCTGCTCCATTGCCACCAATCAATGTGTCGACACCGCGCCCATCTACAAGCCGGTCGTCTCCGTCTAAGCCATAGAGGACATCATTTCGGTTCATGCCCATAATCAGATCGTTATGCTGTGTTCCTGACAGCGTATCAGCATGCTTTGTACCAATGATGGGAGCGGTGATCACTCCGAGATCCAGCGAAAAATGCGTGATACCATCCTCGGCGCTTGATGAGATATAGAGATGAATAACGTCATCGAAAATCTCGGCTTCAATGTCTGTGACATCCAAGAGGCTGACTGCGCCGGAATCAGCAATGCTGTCGAGAAATTTCAACTTGCCGGTCATCGGCGTCAGCTCGAACAACGATAGTCCGTCTTCAGCACCGCCGACCAGCACGAAGGTCCGTCCGTTGGCTGAGATTGTTTCAACACTGGTCACGTCTTGCAAGAACAGATCGCCATCATCAGTGACGTGATCCATAATTCGCATCCGGCCGTAAGCCGAGATCTTGAATGCCGTCAGCGAGTCTGTTTGGCTCGAGACCAACAGCATGTAGAGATCGCGCCCAACCATGACGGTCGACATATCCGATGGGGCCGCGATCCCAAGACCAGATTCTGGGCCGACGGTTTGCCGTTCGATGGTTTCACCAAGACTGTTGACCGTGTAACTGGTCACGCCCGCATCAAACCCGGATGCTGCGAAAAGATAGTATTTATTGTACGCGCGAGCTGTCTCCATAGAGGTGATATCACCGATATGGGTCAAGTTCGTGTCAACCTGACTTGAGATATAGCTCATCTGCATTGCACCGCTGATCTGATAGACAGAAAATCCATTGCCATTTTGTTCCGAGACAAAGGCGAAGGTTTTGCTGCCAATGTTGATATGTGCAAGCCGATTGACCGATCCTGGGCTTCCGCTTGGCGCGCTGACAGATTGAAAATTTCCGTCGCTATCAAGTTGGTGGAGCGCAACCTGATTGTCGTACCGCCCGGTCGGGATTAGAACGTTGGAATTGCCCACATCGGCAATGCTGATTTCGGTAATGCCAAGAGTGCCAGAGGACGCACTATAGTTCACGGAGTCACGGGCGGTTAGATGGCCGCCCCCCCCGATCGAGAACACGCCCATTCCGAAGTTTGTTTCAGATGCTGTGAACAAGCGCCATTGTCCGTCGATTAGAGTGATTTCCAAATCAATCAGACCAGACAGAGATGCTCCGCCACCGCTGGTAAAAGTTCCCTGGTTTAGAAAGAGGCCCATGTGACAGCTCCTTAGGTTCACTGTTTCACAAGTTAGAAAAAAGGTTTGTAAGACGGGCGCAGCACAGCCAGATGTGGGCAGAGCGGCGGCCTGTGGTGAAAGATTTAATGGCTCTTTAGGTTTGAAGTACAACAGGCGCGTGGTCGGGTGAGGTGGCCAAGGCGCTCAGCTTACCGGTCTGTACCGCGCCCGTATCGAGTAAAATCCGCCCTTGATCCATCATCACGCTTTTGCAGGCTTTGTGTCCGCAAGCGACCCATATTCCATCGCGTCGCGGTAGGTCTTGAAACGCGGCATGGCCCCACAAAAGACTGTTTGGTGTTTGGCGATCTCTTGGAACCAATGGATTGGCCCCGGCATGGGATACAAACAAGTTACCAGATTGCCAAGACAGAGGCAGCTTTTCCAGCCAAGTCAATGTGCCAGGCAGCAGCTTAAACAATGCGTCTTCCAGCATATCTGCAACGTCTTGCATATGCTGTGGTCCGCCTGCAGCTTCAACACCTGTAATTCCAAAACTATCGAGAGTTTGTAATCCACCGTGGCGCATCCAAAGCGGACCAGCATAGACTGGATAATCTAAGAAATCTAATAGCATCCGTTCGTGATTGCCCATTAGGCAATGCACATGACCTGGCAACATACGTGACAGAGACTGCAACCGCTCTAGTACTTGAACACTGTCTGGTCCGCGGTCGATATAATCACCAACAAAAACCAGATGCGGATCGCAGATTTGCGCGGCGCCGATATGTAGGTTTATTTTGTCCAGGAGTTGATCCAGCAAATCAACCCTGCCATGAATATCGCCGATCACATAGCACGAACAATCCGTTGATACATCGCCAAACAGGGCATCAGTTACAGCAGGTTGATCGAACGCCGATTGCGCGCGTGACAATAAGCTTAAGGCCACTTTTCGCTCCCACTTACTTTGACACCAAAGCATAGCGGCCGATCCGTAAATTTTTGGTCTATGACACTACTACTTTATCTGCAGACCTTGTGATAATTGTATATATTAAAAAGCATTTTAGGATATCGGATATGGATAAAGTTCTTGTTTCGGGGGGGGCTGGATATATTGGCAGCCACGCTTGCAAGGCGATAAAAAAGGCTGGTTTCGAGCCTGTGACATTCGACAATTTATCCACCGGATGGGCATCAGCGGTCAAATTTGGGCCTTTCGAACATGGCGATGTGTTGGACCGTCTGCGATTAGATGAAGTTTTTGCCAAACACGAACCAATCGCCGTGATGCACTTTGCAGCGCGCAGCCAAGTTGGGGAGGCGATGCGAGATCCGGGGACCTATTGGCGTGAAAATATAACAGGCGCCTTAAACCTGATCGAAGCTTCCGTCGCCGCCGACTGCAAACGGTTCGTTTTTTCGTCGACATGCGCGACTTATGGTGAACAGGATGGCGTTATATTGAAAGAGAACACGCCCCAACATCCGATCAACGCCTATGGCGCCTCGAAGCTTGCGATCGAGCAGATGCTAGAACATTTTGATGCAACCTTCGGCTTACGTCATGTCATATTTCGGTATTTCAATGTTGCTGGGGCAGATCCTGAAGCTGAGGTGGGCGAATACCACGTTCCAGAAACTCATCTGATTCCGTTGCTTCTGCAGGCAATCGACGGGGAAGGGCCTGATTTTACGGTATTTGGTTCTGATTATGACACACCCGACGGCACTTGCATCCGGGACTACGTTCATGTTTCAGATCTGGTCGACGCCCACGTCTTGGGCCTCCGCTGGTTGATCGATGGCAAAGAGAGCCGTGCGTTCAACTTGGGCACCGGCGCTGGTTTTTCCGTGAAGGAGGTCATTTCAACCGCAAAACGCATCACGCATCACGAAATTCCTGTAATCTATGGTGACCGACGACCTGGGGATGCCACCGTGTTGGTTTCGGGCAGCGAAAGTGCGATATCGGACTTGGGCTGGATGCCCACTCGGTCTGACTTGGCGCAAATGATCGATGATGCTTGGCGGTGGCGCCGACAGGGCGGCTATTCCGACGAGGTCGACAAACAAAGCTGAATATTACCGGTTTACAGGCCTTGGTTTTTTCTTGATTGATGAGTCAATCAAGATTTCCAACTATAGATTCAGATGCCCAAAATCGGTCAAGAACCCATTCGTCGCAAAGCACTCGTTCAGGCAACTATTGCCGAAGTTGGTGCGACCGGCACGCTGTCGGTGACCGTCGGTCAAATCGCTCGGCGGGCCGGCATGTCCTCAGCACTCGCGCATCATTACTTCGGTGGTAAAGATCAGATGTTGCATGCGGGAATGCGCGGCTTGTTGCGGGCGTTTACAGATCAGCTCCGGTTGTATCGGGCTGCTGCCCAAACCCCACGCGCGCGAATTGAGGCCATCATCAATGCCTCGTTTGACACTACGTGTTTTGAGCCCGATATGATCGCTGCATGGCTGAACTTCTACGTGCTGGCCCAGCGAGATCCCGAGGCCCAGCGCTTATTGCGAATCTACCAACGCCGCTTGCACAGCAATCTGACATCAGCCCTGCGTCCGCTCAGCCCACATCCACATGAGCATGCCGAAATCATCGCCGCGCTGATTGACGGTGTATATATTCGCCAAGCCCTGCGCGAAGGCGCCGTTGGCGGCAAGCAAGCTGCGCGCCGCGTCATTTCGACGTTGGACACCCTGATCGGGACGGCACCATGACCAAGCCCAATATCCTTATCTTTATGGCAGATCAGTTGAGCGGTACCCTATTCCCGAATGGTCCGGCGGATTGGCTTCACGCGCCAAACCTCAAAAAGCTGGCCGAACGCTCCACCCGGTTTGCCAATTGCTACACGGCATCACCCCTTTGTGCGCCGGGGCGCGCCAGTTTTATGTCGGGCCTTCTACCATCGCGGACCCGCGTCTACGACAACGCTGCTGAGTTTGCCTCTGACATTCCCACCTATGCACACCATTTACGCCGCGCGGGCTATCAGACCTGCCTGTCCGGCAAAATGCATTTCGTCGGCCCCGACCAGATGCATGGCTTCGAGGAGCGCTTGACCACCGATATCTACCCCGCTGATTTTGGATGGACTCCAGATTATCGCAAGCCAGGCGAGCGGATCGAGTGGTGGTATCACAACATGACAAGTGTAACGAACGCCAGTGTCGGCGAGATAACCAACCAGCTCGAATATGATGACGAGGTTGCTTACAACGCAAAGCGCAAAGTCTATGAGCTTGCGCGTGGCAATGATGAACGTCCCTGGTGTCTGACCGTAAGCTTCACCCATCCCCATGATCCTTACGTCGCCCGCAAAAAATACTGGGACCTTTATAACGATTGCGATCACCTTTTGCCTCTGGTTCCTGCCATTTCTTATCCAGATCAAGACCCCCACTCACAACGTATTTTTGATGCAAACGACTGGCGAAAATATGATGTCACCGAGGATCAAATCCGTGCGGCACGGCGCGCTTATTTTGCAAATATTAGCTATCTGGACGATAAGATCGGTGAAATTCTTGAGGCAATGGAGGCAACCAAACAAGAGGCTATAATTCTGTTTCTCTCGGATCATGGCGACATGCTGGGTGAGCGCGGCTTATGGTTCAAGATGAGCTTTTATGAAGGTTCTGCGCGCGTCCCCTTGATGATCTGCGCACCAGATATGGCACCCGGCCTCATTGAAACGCCAGTTTCCAACATTGATCTGACACCCACTCTTTGCGCATTATCTGGTATTTCAATGGATGAAATTGCACCCTGGACGACTGGCGAAAGCCTGGTGCCGCTTGGCCAAGGCGGAACCCGTATCAGCCCAGTTGCAATTGAATACGCGGCAGAGGCGTCATACGCCCCATTGGTATGCCTGCGCCACAACCAGTGGAAATACACCACTTGTGCTCTGGATCCCGAGCAACTTTTTGATCTGAGCACCGACCCGAGCGAGCTTACAAACCTGGCAGGGGACCCCGCTTATTCCGCAACCCTTGCGATGTTCCAAGCGGAAGTCGAAGCGCGTTGGGATCTCTCACTGTTTGATGCTCAGATCCGTGAGAGTCAGGCGCGACGCTGGATTGTTTATGAAGCTTTACGAAACGGCAGTTTCTTTCCTTGGGACTACCAACCTCTGCAAAATGCGTCGGAGCGGTACATGAGAAATCATATGAATCTCAACGAAGTCGAAGAGCGCGCCCGCGCCCCCAAAGATTGACGTGCCTCAAACCTTGTTCCTCAAAAACTCTTACCAGAGACAAAAATGAAAAACCAACCCAACGCCAGCCATTTTATCAACGGTCAATATGTCGAAGATACCGACGGGACGCCGTTGCCCGTGATCTATCCAGCCACTGGCGAAATCATTGCAAATCTTCATGAGGCCACGCCTGCCATCGTTGACGCTTCGATCGTCAGCGCCATTGAGGCCCAAAATGACTGGGCGATGCGGTCGGGTACGGAACGTGGTCGGGTTTTGCGCCGCGCCGCGGATATCATTCGCGCGCGCAATCGCGAGCTATCTGTCATGGAAACCTATGACACAGGCAAGCCCTTGTCTGAGACGCTTTATGTTGATGCAACCTCTGGCGCAGATGCGCTTGAATATTTCGGGGGGCTCGCGGGCAGCCTCACCGGTGAGCATATCGCTTTGGGTCAAGACTGGGTCTATACGGTTCGCGAAGCGTTGGGGCTGTGCGTCGGAATAGGTGCGTGGAATTATCCGACCCAAATCGCATGCTGGAAGGGCGCGCCCGCGCTTGCAATGGGCAATGCGATGGTCTTCAAGCCGTCGGAAACAACACCACTCTGCGCACTTAAAGTCGCAGAGATTTTGCACGAAGCAGGTCTGCCAGCCGGGCTCTATAATGTCATCCAGGGCACCGGGACGATCGGCGCGCTATTGGTTGCAGATCCGCGCGTTAACAAGGTCAGTTTGACAGGCTCGGTCCCGACGGGGCGTAAAATCTATGCCAGCGCTGCGACGGGTATGAAACATGTAACGATGGAGCTTGGCGGTAAATCTCCGCTTTTGATTTTTGACGATGCAAATCTGGAAAATGCCGTCGGCGGTGCGATCCTCGGAAACTTTTATTCTTCGGGCCAAGTCTGCTCCAACGGCACGCGCGTTTTTGTTCAAAAGGGTATCAAAGACGCTTTCTTGAAACGTCTGTCCGAGCGCCTTGGCACAGTTGCAATTGGTGATCCGCAAGATGAGGCGATAAACTTCGGCCCCTTGGTCAGTCAAAAGCAGCTTGAGAGTGTGCAACATTATATCCAAACCGGCATAGAGGAGGGCGCCACACTCGTGTCCGGGGGCAAGCGACTGGACCGCAAAGGTTTTTTCTTGGAACCGACAGTTTTCGCGGATGTTGAAGATGACATGACAATAGCGCGCGAAGAGATCTTTGGTCCCGTGATGTCGGTTCTGACCTTCTCAGATGAGGATGAGGCCATTGCGCGCGCCAACGCCACCAAGTTTGGGCTGTCGGCCGGCGTTTTCACCTCTGATTTAACCCGCGCGCATCGGGTAATCGCGCAGCTAGAGGCCGGATCGTGCTTCATCAACAGTTATAACGATGCTCCAGTCGAGGCCCCCTTTGGTGGCGTCAAGCTCAGCGGGGTCGGGCGTGAAAACTCGAAAGAGGCCATCCAGCATTACAGTCAAGTCAAATCTGTTTATGTGCGGATGGGTGACGTCGAGTCGCCGTTCTGATGCAAGCGGATTATGTGATTGTTGGCGCAGGATCGGCTGGATGCGCGACTGCATTCCGATTATCCGAGGCGGGTAAATCGGTGATCGTCATCGAGTATGGCGGTACAGATATCGGCCCATTTATCCAAATGCCGGGTGCGTTGTCTTATCCCATGAATATGCGGCGCTACGATTGGGGGTATCGGTCTGAGCCGGAACCCCATCTGAACAACCGACGTCTGGCTTGCCCGCGCGGCAAAGTGATTGGCGGCAGCTCATCGATCAACGGGATGGTCTATGTCCGGGGCCATGCGCGCGACTATGATCATTGGGCCGAAAGTGGGGCAGATGGCTGGGCCTATTCCGACGTTCTTCCGTATTTCAAACGATTGGAAAACTGGCATGGCGATGGCGATTTCAGTTGGCGCGGCACCACGGGTCCGGTTCACATTTCACGCGGGCCAATGGACAACCCTTTGGTACAGGCTTTTGTCGATGCCGGGGCGCAAGCGGGCTACGAGACGACTTCAGATTACAACGGTGAGAAACAAGAGGGCTTCGGCCGATTTGAAGCGACGATCTATAAAGGTCAGCGCTGGTCCGCCGCCAATGCGTATCTGAAACCGGCGCTAAAGCGGTCCAACTGCAATTTGATCCGAGGACTGGCGCAACGTGTGGTAATCGAAGGCGGGCGCGCAACGGGCGTTCAAGTTGAACGCAACGGTATATCAAAGATTATCCATGCCAAGGCTGAAGTCATCCTTGCCGCATCGTCGCTGAACTCGCCTAAATTGCTGATGCTTTCTGGTGTTGGCCCTGCTGAACATTTGGCCGAGCATGGGATTGAAGTGATCTCGGATCGTCCTGGTGTCGGGCAAAATCTGCAAGACCACCTTGAATTATATATTCAGATGGCCGCCAAGCAGCCTGTAAGCCTATTCAAGTATTGGAACGTTTGGGGCAAGGCGGGGATTGGCGCGCAATGGTTGTTAACAAAAAAGGGGCTGGGCGCCTCTAATCAGTTTGAAAGTTGCGGGTTCATCCGCTCGCAGGCAGGACTCGAATATCCCGATATCCAATTTCATTTCCTGCCGCTTGCAGTGCGCTACGATGGCAAGGCTGCTGCCGAAGGCCATGGATTTCAAGCGCATGTCGGTCCGATGCGAAGCCCGTCGCGGGGCGCTGTGACGTTACGAAACTCGGATCCCGCCACCCCCCCAGTGATCAAGTTCAATTACATGAACGAAGATCAAGATTGGCAGGATTTCCGCAAATGCATCCGCTTGACGCGGGAGATCTTTGCACAATCGGCTTTTGAGCCTTATGTCGCTCACGAGATCCAGCCGGGCAAAGCGCTGCAGACAGATGCCGAATTGGATGACTTTATCCGCAACCACGCTGAAAGTGCCTACCACCCTTGTGGCACCTGTAAAATGGGGCGCATCGACGATCCTCTGGCCGTTGTGGATCCAAATTGCAAAGTCATCGGAGTGGAAAACTTGCGAGTTGCCGATAGCTCGATCTTTCCACGGATCACAAATGGAAATCTGAATGGACCGTCGATCTTGGTGGGCGAAAAGGCCGCCGATCACATTCTTGATCGTAAGTTGATGCGCGAAAATGCGCAAGTTTGGGTGCACCCGGAATGGCAAACCAAACAGAGATAATCAAAAACATATTGAGGTTTGGATGTTCCTGTTGCTGGATACGACTATGAATAAACGCTTTTTTCAATAACAATCGGCCAGCTCATTTTGGGCCTTATCCTTAAGACCTCTGCGCGGGAGTGTTATTTTCGGTTGAAGACTTGATTTGGGCATTGCGCTCGCTTTGCTTTCAATTCAGCGGGCCCATCCATCTTGTTGTTTCGCTTGGCGCGATGGCTGTGGTTCGTGGGGTCGGGGTGATTTTGTTTGCGGCCTTGAGCAGGTTTGGACTTGTCGCGTTTACATTCCGGTCTCTGAACTCACTTATGCGGCCTTTTGTTCGAATGCCAAGGGGCTTTTGCCACCTAGCGATGAGTGA
>JBELMC010000059.1:0-18607 GCA_042096155.1 Dinoroseobacter sp. | reverse complement strand
CTCTTCCGATCTCTTTTCGACTTCATGGCAAAACAACCAAACCCCACAGGCGATGGGTGAGGTTTTAAACCAGCAAGGCGTCAAGTCGCTTTACGTCATGGCGCCCAACTATGCGGCGGGCAAAGACATGGTGGCGGGCGTGGAGAGCACTTTCAATGGTGAAATCCTCGGCACAGACCTGACGAAATGGGGTGCAGATGCGCAGCTTGATTTCTCAGCCGAACTGGCCAAAGCCCGTGCCTCTGGTGCCGATGGTCTGTTTGTATTCTATCCCGGCGCGGCGAGCGGTGCTTTTGTACGCCAGTATGATCAGCTTGGTCTGAACGAAGACCTGCCGCTATATTCCGTATTTACCGTCGATGCCTTGTCCCTGCCGCGCTTGCAAGATGCTGCGTTTAACGCGGTTCTGGGCAGCCGCGTGACCCAAGCGTGGGACCCCACGCTCGACAATCCCGCAAACGCGCGTTTTGTTGCGGATTTTTTGGACGCGCACGGCAAATACCCTTCGTTCTACGCTGCACAAGCCTATGATTCGATTATGCTGATCGCCAGCGCAATCGAGGCTGTTGGTGGTGACATGGACAATAAAGACGGCATTCGCGACGCTTTGAAAGCAGCCGATTACGCATCTGTGCGCGGCGCTTACACCTATGGAAACAACAACTTCCCAATCCAGAACTTTTATCTGCGCGAAGTGGTTGTGGATGATGCGGGCCGCTGGACCACGCGCGTGGTGAGCACGGTGTTTGAAAACCATCAAGACAGCTACGCCGCAGACTGCCGTCTGCCGTAATGGTTTAAAACCATAATCTTGGGTTGGGCACTTGGGTGCCCGACCCGATACAGACGTTGGGAGATTTCAGGTGGATTTCGCGCTTTTGCTGGTGCAGACGTTAAACGGCGTTCAGCTGGGACTGCTGTTGTTTTTGGTCGCATCTGGGCTGACGCTGGTGTTCGGTATCTTGGATTTTGTCAATCTTGCACATGGCGCATTGTATATGTTGGGCGCCTTTATTTGTGCGTGGCTGACGCTGGCCATCGGCAACTTTCTGGTCGCGCTGATTATCGCTCTGCCCGTCACAGCCATAGCGGGTTTTTTGGTTGAACGTTTCGTGGCACGACCGCTCTACGTGCGCGATCATCTCGATCAAGTGCTGGCCACGTTCGGCTTGATCCTTGTGATCGATACACTGGTCCACCTGATCTTTGGCCCCGAGGGCATCGCAGTCCCGTTGCCGGATTGGCTGAACGGGCAGCTCGATTTTGGCGCAAATGTGATCTTGCCAATATACCGTTTGCTCATCGTCGGCTTTGGCATTGTGACTGCAGCGGGGCTGTTTTGGATGGTCACCTATACCAAGGTCGGCATGCTGATCCGGGCGGGGGCGTCAAACCGGACCATGGTATCGGCACTGGGTGTTGACATTCAAACGCTTTTCGCCTTCGTCTTCGCACTCGGGGCGGCTCTTGCAGGGCTGGCGGGTATGTTGATCGCACCCATTACCGAAGCGTCCATTGGAATGGGCAACAACATTATTATCACGGCCTTCGTGGTCATCATTGTTGGTGGCATCGGATCCATGAAAGGGGCCTTTATCGGCGCTATGCTGATCGGACTGATCGACACGCTGGGCCGCTCGTTTCTGGATACGATCTTCGCGCTGTTCATGTCCTCTGCCGCCGCCGAGACCTCGGCCCCCGCGGTGTCTGCGATGTTAATCTACATTATCATGGCCTTGGTTTTGGCTGTCCGGCCGCAGGGCCTGTTCCCGCCTAAGGTGCGCTGATGCTGAACCGTAAGACAAGGGTTGCAGGCGTCATCCTGCTGGGGCTGCTGGCGATCCTGCCCCCGATTTTCATGGCAACGGGCAACGCGTTCTATGTTGATCTTGCGACCCGATTGGTGATCCTCGCCATTGCCGCAACTTCGCTGAACCTTGTGTTGGGCTATGGTGGGTTGGTGTCCTTCGGCCATGCCGCCTTTGTTGGGATAGGTGCCTATGCTGTCGGCATCCCTGCCTATCACGCGCTGTATGGCGGGGGCGTTGCGGTCGCCAGTTTCAACGGTCTTTACCAGATCGCCATTGCTGTCGGACTCTGTGCCTTATTCGCCCTGATCACCGGGGCGATATGTTTGCGGACCAAAGGCGTATACTTCATCATGATCACCATGGCTTTCGCGCAAATGGTGTTCTATTTTTTCATCTCAATAGAGGCTTACGGCGCAGATGATGGATTGGTTATTGATGTGCGCTCCGAGCTGCCGCTGCTGAACCTCGACCGTCCATTGCAGATGTATTACTTCGCCTTCGTCAGTCTGATCGCAGCCATGCTGATTGTGCGCACGATCATCCATTCGCGTTTTGGAATGGTACTGCAAGGGGCCAAAGGCAATGCCGAACGGATGGTCACCTTGGGCTACAACATTTATCTATACCGGCTGACGGCCTATGTCATTTCAGGTGCGATGGCAGGTTATGCTGGCGCGCTGTTGGGCAATTTCACCACATTCATCAGTCCTGACATGATGGATTGGCACCGCTCTGGCGAGTTGATGTTCATGGTGATCTTGGGCGGCACGGCCACCACGCTCGGCCCGCTGATCGGTTCGGTGGCCTTTATCTTGATCGAGGAAATCCTGTCGCATTACACCATTTATTGGCACCTGCCCTTTGGTTTGATGCTGATTGCAATCGTCCTGTTTGCCCGCGGCGGCGTCATGGGCTTGATCGCTGGCACAAAGAAATGAACCCACTTCTTAGCATCACTGGCCTGAACAAAAGCTTTGGCGGGATTAAGGCCACTGACAATATCACTCTGGAGGTCACGGCGGGCGAGCTCCATGCGATTATAGGACCCAACGGTGCTGGCAAGACAACGTTGATCTCACAGCTGTCTGGCGCGCTAAAGCCCGACAGTGGCACCATCGTTTTTGATCGGCAAGATATCACTGCAACACCGGCCTATGCGCGGGCCAAGCTGGGGATCACCCGCTCGTTTCAGATTACATCGCTGGTGATGGAGATGTCGGTTCTCGATAACATCGCACTGGCGGTGCAGGCCAAACAAGGCCATTCATTTCGGTTCGTGAAGCCCGCTCGCGCAATTGAAAGCCTACGCGACGCAGCCCGCGCGCATCTGGCAGCGGTCGGCCTGGAAGCCAGGGCAAACGAGCCGACTGTGAACCTGAGCCACGGCGAGCATCGTTTGATGGAAATTGCCATCGCATTGGCGTCTGATGCGCCCCTGATGCTGCTGGATGAACCGATGGCCGGACTTGGCTCGGATGAAAGCGCCCGAATGGTTGACTTTTTGAAAACCTTGAAGGGCGCACGCACCATTTTGCTGATCGAGCATGATATGGACGCGGTCTTCGCCTTGGCCGACCGCATATCGGTGTTGGTCTATGGTCATATCATCGCCACCGGCGCCCCTGACGAAATCCGCGCCAACGCCGCTGTGCGCCAGGCCTATCTGGGCGAGGAAGAGGGATGCTGAACCTGACCAAAGTCGTCACCCATTACGGCAACAGCCAGGCCCTGTTTGGCATCGACCTGACGATCGGCGCAGGCGAGGTGGCAACCGTGCTCGGCCGCAATGGTATGGGCAAGACGACAACGATCAACTCGATCCTTGGAATTATCGAACCAACGAGCGGCTCGATCCAGTTCGACGGGGTCGAGCTTGTCGGCCAACCCTCATTCAAGACGGCCAATCTGGGGATAGGGCTTGTGCCTGAGGGGCGACAGATCTTTCCAAACTTAACGATGTGGGAAAATCTCGTCGCCACTTCGTCGAACCATTTGAACCAGCGCGATCCTTGGACCGTTGAAAAAGTCTTCGATCTTTTTCCCGAGCTGGCCGAGCGCCGCAACTCCATGGGCAATCTGCTATCGGGCGGCGAACAGCAGATGCTGGCCGTAGGACGCGCATTGATGACCAACCCCAAACTACTGATCCTCGACGAGGCGACTGAAGGGCTCGCTCCGCTGATACGTCAAAAAATCTGGGCGGCGCTAAAACAAATCAAGGACCAAGGCCTATCGATCCTGGTCGTCGATAAGAATTTACGTGATCTTCTGCGGATTGCAGACCGGAATTTTGTGATCGAACGCGGACGCGTTGTCTGGTCGGGTACCTCAAACGCCCTGCGTGCCGAACCGGACGTGATGGAACGCTATCTCGGGCTCTGATCAGTGCATTGCACCAGCTTTACCAAACCTGTATCGGGCAATCACAATTGATACGACATAGGATTGCGCAGCGCCGATGAATATCGTGCAAGACAACACAACCCATAAATCCAGCGCTTTGCTGGCCCGGGTTTGGCGCAAGTATATGCGTAAACGCGCCGGAATGTTGGCATTTGCAGTGGTGCTGATGGTGATCGAGGGCTCGATGATCGGTGCGCTGGCCTATATATTGCAACCAATGTTCGACACTATCTTTGTTGGCGGCGACAAAGGGGCAATCGGCTGGGTCGCAAGCATAATCATGTCGATCTTCGTGGTCCGCGCAAGCACGGGCGTCATCCAACGCACTTTGATGGCCCGTCTTTCACAAGAAATGATGGCAGAGCTGCAAGTCGACATGCTGCGCCATTTGCTGAGACTGGAATTTCAGTATTTCAGCGTCAATCCGCCTGGCAGTTTAATCAGTCGCATCCAGGGCGATACGACGGCGATTGCGCAGGTCTGGCAGGCCCTGATCCGAGGGGCCGGACGCGATTTCATTGCGCTGATCTCATTGATGTTTGTGGCTCTGAATGTCGATTGGCGCTGGACACTTGTCGCCACTATCGGCACGCCGCTGCTGATATTGCCTTCGATCTTCGCCCAGCGCTATGTGCGCCGAAAATCCGCCCAAGCGCGAAATGTGGCTGCCGGTCTGGCCACACGTTTGGATGAAATATTTCACGGTGTTGAAACCGTCAAACTGAATGCGATCGAAGATCACCAAACCAACCTGTTCCGAAAGCTTATGGACCGCTCGGTCTATCATCATGTCAAAGCTGCTTTGGCGTCCGCAGTCATGCCCGGGATGGTGGATATTATCGTAGGGCTCGGTCTGGTCCTGGTGCTGCTGTTCGGAGCCAGCGAGATCATAGCTGGCGATAAGACAGTCGGCCAATTCATGTCGTTTTTCACCGCTATTGCGCTGGCATTTGATCCGCTACGCCGCTTGGCGGGGATCTCGGGCGTTTGGCAAGTCGCGGCTGCGAGCCTTGACCGTGTGTTTTCGTTGCTCGACCGCAAACCCACGATAAACTCGCCCGCGCAACCGGTCGCGGCCGATGGCCTGCAGGGGGCTGGTCTGTCATTTCACAACGTTCATCTCTCCTATGGCAGCCAAGAGGTTCTGCGCGGTGTGTCGTTTACCGCTGAGGCAGGTCAAACCACCGCCATTGTCGGGCCGTCAGCAGCGGGCAAGTCGACGATTTTTAAATTACTGACCCGGTTGGTCGATCCAACACACGGCACGGTTCAAATCGGCGATACTGTCGTGCAACACCTTAAACTCAGCGATTTGCGCGCGTTATTTTCGGTGGTCAGCCAAGATACTCTTTTGTTCGATGAAAGCCTTCGGGAAAATATCCTGCTCGACCAGAAAGAGGTCGCCGCCGACATCTTTGAGACCGCTCTAAGCAATGCCCATGTCCTTGATTTTCTGCCGACGTTATCGAACGGCTTGGACAGTGCCGTCGGTCCCCGAGGCTCGCGCCTGTCTGGTGGACAAAAACAGCGGGTCGCCATCGCGCGGGCCTTCTTGCGCGGTGCGCCGATCTTGTTGTTGGACGAACCGACCTCAGCGCTGGATGCCAAATCCGAAAGCGCCGTGCAGGTGGCGCTAGACACATTGTCCGGCATGCAAACGACCTTGGTTATCGCGCATCGATTGTCGACCATCCGCAATGCCGATAAAATCGTAGTCATGGAGGCGGGCCGCGTTGTGCAGCAGGGCACTCACTCGGATCTTTTGGCGCAAGGTGGTTTGTACAAAACGCTTCATGATCTGCAAGCCGCTGAAGAAAGCAAGGCCCAGCTGCTATAACTTGTGGAGAACTCGGTCTGGCCCCTTGCCTAGATCTCCTTCATGTACAACCCTAAGATGATGACCCCCAAAGACGTTGCTCTCGACAACCTAAAGACCCGAATCCTGAAGATGGAGTTGCGCCCAGGTGTTTCCCTGGAAGAAGCGCCTTTATGTGACGCTTATGGTTTGTCGCGGACGCCGATGCGCGAGGTTTTTCAAAAATTGGCAGCGGCAGGTTTTATCACACTTGCACCGGGCCGCGGCGCAGAGGTCAGCCAAATCGAGCTGGCACGGTTGCGGCAGTTCTATGCCTCTGCCCCGCTGCTGCACGCGCTGATCGCCCGACAGGCTGTGGAAGGCTGCAGCGAAAGTGCGCTGTATCAATTGCGTGCAGCGCAAGCCAACGTTCGCAAAGCCCGGGTTGCACGCAATGCCGCCGCTATGGCCCTGGCGGATTATGGATTTCATGTGGCATTGTGCGAGATCGCTGGAAACCCTTATCTGGGCCCAGCCTTGGAACGATTATTGATCGATCAGACCCGGATGTCACATAAATTTTATAGCGGAACAAATTCCCATGACAGCCGTCGTTTTGAACGGGCCATGGACGAACATGACTTGATTATCAATGCGTGCGCCCGAGGCGATGCCAGCCGTGCGGTCAGTGTCGCAATCGCTCATTGGGAGAGCCTGCGCGAACAGATAGAAGCCTATGTGCACCCCACGCCGCTTGTCGACGAAGCAGGTCTTCTAGACGATTTGGAATAGGCGGCGCCTGCCTCTCAGAAATTCCCAAATCGCTGCTCGTTTTGGTTCAATATGGAAAATTCGAGGCGATCTTGCGCAAGACCAAAAATAGTCACAACGATGCAAGCGTGCCCAAGCCTTGGGCGCGGGCTTGTTTCGCAGCGACAGAGGCCACGGCAAGATCCTGAAGCCCAACGCCAGTGCCGTCGAACAAGGTGATCTCATCCGCATTTGTCCGGCCCGCATGCGTACCGTTTAATACTTTGCCAATCGGGATGATATCAGTCTCTGTGATCAGTCCTTCTTTGATCGCATGCTGCGCCTCGCCAAGGCTGACCGACTGAGCAACTTCGTCGGTAAACACGGTGGCGTTGGACAAAAGGCGCGCAGCAACTTCTTGCTTTCCTACAGTGTCTGTCCCCATGCAAGCAATGTGGGTGCCCGGCTTGATCCATCTCGCCTCAATAAGCGGCGTGAAAGCACTGGTAATTGTAATGATGACATCGGCTTGTGCGCCAAGCTGTTCCCGAGAGACAGCCTCAAACGCAAGACCAAGCTCGATTGCAACAGCTTGCAGACGCGGCAGCATTTCAGGATGATGGTTCCATGCAACAACCTTCTCAAAGGCACGCTGACGCGCGGCGGCGCGCAATTGGAACGTGGATTGATGGCCTGCACCGACCATACCGAGCACCTTGCTGTCCGGACGTGACAGCGCGTTGATCGAAACGGCCGAGGACGCCGCTGTTCGCACCGCTGTCAGGTAATTGCCGGCCACAAGGCCGACAAGACGCCCCGTATCCGGATCAAACAGAAACACAGTCGATTGATGGTTTGTCAAACCTTTGTCGATGTTGCCCGGCCAATATCCCCCCGCTTTGACCCCCAGACTAAGTCCCGTTTTGTCGAAGCCGGCTTTGAAACCATAAAGCGCATCCGCATGCCCAATCGCCTCACGGATCACTGGAAAATTATAGGCCTCACCGGAGGCCATGGCTGCGAAAATATCATGGACAGCATCAAAGGCGATGGCGTCGGTCACCACTTTCTGAGCGATCTCTTCGTTAACAATTATGAGGGATTGGGCATCAGACATAGCGGCACCTTTTTGCACACAAGATCAGCTGGAGCGTAGTTTTCTCGCAAAACGCGATAGAGAAAACCGCGCAGGCGTTCAGCTGCGCGGCCAGAGAGGATTAATAGGCATAGCCGCGTGCAGTCACCGGCCAAACGGTTTCGACTTTGCCATTGCGCACCCCGACATACCAGTCATGGACGTTACATGTGGGATCGCAGTGGCCAGGGACGAGCTTTAGCTTATCATTGACGCTGAGCACACCATTCGGATCAGCAATCACGCCATGCTCGTCCGAGCATTTGACATATTCCACATCTTTACGGCCGAAAATGAACGGCAATCCACTGTCGACGGATTGTGCTTTAAGCCCTGCGTCGCAGATTGCTTTGTCGACTTTGGCATGGCTCATGATCGAAGTCAGGATAAACAGTGCGTTTTCCCACTCGCCCTGATCGATCCGCTTGCCGTCTTTATCCAGAATGCGACCGTAATCAGCATCCATGAAGGCATAAGAGCCACATTGCAGCTCGTTATAGACGCCGCTGGTCCCCTCAAAATAATATGACCCAGTGCCGCCACCGCCGACAATGTCGCAGTCGAGCCCCTCTGCTTTCAAAGTATCGACTGCATCTTTGACCATGGCGACCGCGATCTGGATCTTGGCCTTTCGCTCGTCGTAACTGTCCATATGCTGCATTGCGCCCTGATAGGCTTGGATGCCGGCAAACTTAAGACCTGGCGCCGCGTCGACCGCTTTCGCAATCTCGACCACGGCGGGAGTAGACGTCACACCACAGCGCCCTGCGCCACAATCAATTTCCACCAGGCACTCGATCTCAGTCGCATGCTTTTGGGCCGCTGCAGACAGGTCTGCCACATTTGTAACGTCATCGACGCAACACAACGTGCGTGCGCCATGGTTCGGGATACGGGCCAACCGATCGATTTTCTGCGGATCGCGGACTTGGTTGGACACCAACACATCTTTGATGCCACCGCGCGCGAAGGCTTCAGCCTCGGAGACCTTTTGGCAACACACGCCACACGCACCGCCCAGATCCATTTGCAGATGGGCCACATCGACAGATTTGTGCATCTTACCGTGAACTCGGTGACGCATTTTATGGGCCTTTGCCCAGTCGCCCATTTTCTTGATGTTGCGCTCCAGCGCGTCCAGATCAATGATCAAGGCGGGCGTTTGCACGTCTGACTCGTCCATACCAACCGCGGCAGGGACGTTATAGCCGACCTCAAGAACTTCAAATTTGGTGGATGCGTTCATGTTTTGGTTCCTCTAATTCATAATCCACGGCAATGTATCCATATCGACATTGCCACCAGTCACGATGACGCCGACCCGTTTGCCCGCGAATTGATCTTTGTTTTTCAGGATTGAAGCGAGCGGTACCGCGCAGCTCGGTTCCATTACAATTTTCATGCGCTGCCAAGTCAGCTTCATCGCATCGATAATTTCCCGCTCAGAGCAGGTCAGGATATCGCTCACATGGTTTGAAACGAAATGCCACGTCAGCTCTTTCAGTGGCACTTTCAGGCCGTCTGCAATCGTCACCGGCGCGTCGTCGGCAATGATTTGCCCCGATTTGAACGAGCGATACGCGTCATCGGCCTGCTCGGGCTCGGAAGCGATGATTTTCACCTCGGGCGCAAGGGTCGACAGGGTCAGGCATGTGCCCGAGATCATCCCACCACCCCCGATGGGCGCAACCATCATATCCAGCCCGTCTGTTTGTTCAAGAAACTCACGCGAGCATGTGGCCTGCCCGGCAATGACCCGCGGATCATTGTAAGGATGCACGAAATTACCGCCTGTGGCTGCTTGCACTTGGCCAAAAACGGCCTCACGGCTGGTGGTCGACGGCTCGCATTCGGTAATGATGCCACCATAGCCACGCACGGCAGCTTTCTTGGCATCCGGTGCCGTGCGCGGCATGACCACGTTGCACGGAATACCGCGCCGCCCGGCGGCATAGCTGAGCGACAGGGCATGATTGCCCGACGAATGGGTACAAACACCGCGGCTTGCATCTTCATCCGACAGGCCGAAAACAGCATTAGACGCACCACGCACCTTGAAGGCCCCAGCCTTCTGGAAATTTTCGCATTTAAAGAACAGCTCCGCCCCGACAAGGTCGTTAAAGTAGCTGCTGGTCAAAACCGGTGTGCGGTGGATATGCGGCTCGATCCGCTGATGCGCAATTTTTACATCTTCAAAGGTCGGTATATACATTTCATTCATGACTTTCTGAGGATCGGACCCGTTATGCGACTTTCGCACGTTCAACTGCCGTCGATTGGCGGAAATGCGTTTGGGCCGCTGCAACGCCCGAACCCAATGTGATCGGGTATCCAAGATCTGCCATTGCCATCTCGATCGTGGCCAGACCAGACAATACCATCACGTCCGTAAGCATCCCCAAATGCCCAATCCGGAAAGCTTTTCCATCCATTTGGCCCAAACCGACACCAAATGATACGCCATACGCATCGAATGCATGGTTCACCAGCGCGTTGCTGTTGAACCCTTCGGGCACATAAATCGTCGATACGGTGTCGGAATACAGTTTTGGAGTTTCGGCGACCAGCTTGAGGCCCCAGGCCTCAATTGCCGCGCGCACACCCGTGGCCAGCCGGGTATGGCGTGCGTAAACGTTATCAAGCCCTTCTTCGGCAATCATGTCGAGGCTTTCGCGCAAACCGTAGATCAGCTGCAACGGAGGGGTGTAGGGAAACCCTCCTTTTGCATTCGAGCCCATCATATCTCGGAAGTCAAAGAATGTCCGCGCAAGGCGCGCGGTCTCCATCGCGTCCAAAGCGCGTTGCGAGACAGCCATGATCGCCATCCCAGTGTACAACATGAAGCCTTTTTGACTTCCTGAGATCGCAATATCCACGCCCCAGGCGTCCATCTCAAACGGCATGGACCCCAGAGACGACACACAATCGACCATCAGCATCGCAGGATGGTCCGCGCCATTCAGCACTGCCCGCACGGCCCCGATGTCAGACACGACACCAGTCGCGGTCTCATTATGGGTCACCAAGACAGCTTTGATGGCGTGCTGCGAGTCCGCTGCCAAGGCTTTGGCAAATTCATCGACCGGCGCGCCAGAGCCCCAAGCACAGTCAATCACGCGCACATCAAGGCCGTGACGTTCACACATATCAATCCAACGGTGGCTAAACATCCCGTACCGTCCCACCAGCACCGCATCGCCTTTACTCAGTGTGTTGGTCAAAGCGGCCTCCCAACCGCCTGTGCCGGTCGCAGGAAACGTCACGACCTGTCCAGTCTTGGTGCCAAAAACCACCTTTGTATCCTGTAAGACAGGCGCCAAGAGGTCAACAAAATCGGGAGCGCGGTGATCTCTGGTCTGCGCGTTCATCGCATGACGCAAGCGATCCGGCACATTGGTGGGACCTGGGATAAAGACGGGGTTCTGGGTCGACATGAGACATTGCCTTTTCAAGACTTACCAGACGGTTATTCCAGAAATCAAAACCATTTTCAATTTTTCTGGAAATATTTTTCAAAATATTAAGTTTATTTATAAACCATTGATAAAAATCATATGTTATTTTTTCAAAATAGGCATTGCTAAATTTTTGGAAATGTTTTTCATTTTATAACATAGAGTAACAAGGGGCAGACTGCCTTCATGACAGACCTATCATCTTCCAAGCGCGGTCGTGGACGTCCGCGTAGCGCCTTCGCAGAAGCCGGACCTATCATCGTCCAAGCGCTTGATCGGGGACTTACGGTACTTCGCGCACTCGCCCACAAGGAGCACGCGACCTTGTCCGATCTGGCCTTAGCAGCGGATATGCCCGCCTCGACGGTGCATCGGGTTCTGTCCACCCTGCAGGTGCATGGGTTTGTCGAGCTCGACGAAACGACCCAAGCGTGGCAAATTGGCGTTGGCGCATATCACGTCGGGTCCGTATTTTTGCGCAGAACAAATATCGTCGAAGCCGCGCGTGGCCCAATGCGGACGCTGATGCGCGCGACCGGCGAGACCGCCAACCTTGGCTTGCCCGATGGTGACGAAGTGGTGTTTGTTGCCCAAGTCGAAAGCCATGCGCCGATCCGAGCTTTTTTCCGGCCGGGCACCCGCAGCGCTGTACATGCCTCTGGGATCGGCAAAGCGCTGCTGTCGGTGCGACCTCGCCCGGAGATCGAAGCTCTTGTTCGTCGCACGGGCCTGACATCTTTCACCGCGACGACCTTGTGTACCCCTGTCCGCTTGTTCGCAGACCTAGAACAAACCGTTGCCCGCGGCTGGAGCTTCGACAACCAAGAACGCCATGACGGGATGTCTTGCATTGCCTCGGTCATTTACGACACGTTTGGCACCCCAGTCGCGGGCGTATCCGTCTCAGGTCCGGCATCCCGGTTCGGACCGTCTGAAATCGAGGCGATCGGATCACAGGTGAAAGAGACCGCCCGGATCATCACCCGCACCATCGGTGGCGCCCCAGCTCAGCAATAACTCAGATCTTCGATCACCCTGCACCCAGAGCAGCTTGCTGCGTCCGCAGGCCAAGACCACGAACATACTCGAGCCGTTGCAGTCAAAAAGCCGACCAAAAATTCTGTGCCGATCAACAAACCCGGTGTTCAGGCCAGACGATCCAGCAAACGTGCCCAGCTGCGGGTTCCTTTGTGAAAGCTTTCCAGCGCGTATTTTTCGTTTGGCGAGTGGATTTGATCGTCATCGCGCCCAAACCCTGCCAGCACGGAATCCATTCCTAATATTGATTTGAAATATCCTGCAATCGGGATAGACCCGCCTGAGCCGACAAAGGCCGCGGCATTGGGCCACTCCTCAGTCAAGGCTGTCTTCATTGCCGCAAAGATCGGGTTTGTGGTTTCCATCACGCTGGCCGGGCCTGCGCCGTGATCGGCGAACTCGACAGTGCAATCTGGTGGTAGAGATCCGCGGACATAGGTGCGGAATGCCTCGCGGATTGCAAGGGGATCTTGGGTCCCCACCAGGCGAAAACTGACTTTGGCAGAAGCTTTTGACGGCAGGACCGTCTTGAAGCCATCCCCTTGATAACCGCCACCGATACCGTTGATTTCGCAGGTTGGGCGCGCCCAAATCATCTCTAGGGCCGATCGCCCGATCTCACCGGCGGGGGTGTTTAGATCAACCGCGCCCAAAAACGCTTCCGAATCGAACCCCAGGCGTTGCCAGGCATCACGTTGCTCGGCCGTCAACTCGGGCACGCCGTCATAAAAACCCGGCACGGTGATGCGCCCCTGTGCGTCATGCAAGCCGGCCAAAATGCGCGCCAAGACGCGGATTGGATTGATCGCGGGGCCGCCAAACATACCCGAATGTAGATCTTTATCGGGCCCGGTGATGGTCAGCTCTTCGCCCAGCAGCCCGCGCAACATCGTTGTGATTGCCGGTGTGTTGTCATCGAAGAGCCCTGTGTCACAAATCAGGGCGACGTCGCAGGTCAGCTCATCTTGGTGGTCTTGCAAAAATGGAACCAAAGAGGGTGAACCGGATTCTTCTTCGCCTTCAAAAAAGAAGGTGATTGTACACGGCAGCGCACCATGGACGGCTTTCCAGGCCCGACACGCCTCGACGAAGGTCATCAACTGGCCCTTGTCGTCGGAGGCGCCCCGCCCGCGCAGGACTTTTCCTTTGGCCGTGTCTTCCAGTTTTGGATCAAACGGATCGTTGATCCATAGATTCAGGGGATCGACGGGTTGCACGTCGTAATGGCCATAAAACAGGACATGAGGCGCACCTTTTGGGCCGTCAACGCGGCCTACGACCATCGGGTGCCCTGGGGTGGCACGACTTTGAGCTTCGATACCAATCGATGCCAAATCCTTGACCAACCAGTCAGCGGCGGACTGGCAGTCTTTGGCAAACGCCGGATCGGTCGAAATTGACGGTATGCGCAGCAAATCGAACAAGCGTTCAATCGATGCGTTCAGATCAGCATCAATGCGGTCTAACACCGGGGCAAGGCGACCGGAGGGAGGGACGGACATGAAAAACACTCCTGCGAGTCGAAATTTGAGACCTGTCCAACGCTATCAGGGTCAGGAAAAGTGTCCAGTGCCAACGACGTCTGGGGCTGGCGTATCGTGTCGTGTCGCCGCAGGTGGACCTTTGGGGGCGGTCTGTTCATTGACTCAGCTCAACTCTAGCGCACATAGCAATTCGAATAGCTTGAATCGCCAATATCTTGGCCACCGCTAGACACACGGAGCAGACCTTGAATTTTGATGCCGCCCTCGACACCGCGCTTGCCCGTCTTCACGAAGAAGGCCGCTACCGCACTTTTATCGACATTGAACGGCGCAAAGACGCATTCCCGCATGCAGTTTGGACCAAACCAGATGGCAGCACGCAAGATATCACAGTGTGGTGTGGCAATGATTATCTTGGAATGGGTCAGCATCCGATCGTGTTGGCGGCAATGCATGAAGCCCTGGACGCCACCGGCGCGGGGTCGGGTGGAACGCGCAATATTTCGGGCACCACTGTCTACCACAAGGCTTTGGAAGCTGAGCTGTCAGACCTGCACGGCAAAGAGGCCGCATTGGTCTTTACCAGCGCTTATATCGCCAATGACGCAACGCTAAGCACATTGCCAAAACTGTTTCCGGGTCTCATCATTTATTCGGATGCGCTGAACCACGCCAGCATGATCGAAGGTGTGCGCCGCAACGGCGGATCAAAACGGATTTTTCGGCATAATGACATGGCCCACCTGCGTGAGTTGATGACGGCCGACGATCCAGCAGCACCTAAATTGATTGCATTTGAATCGATTTATTCGATGGATGGCGATTTTGCGCCAATCAATGCGATATGTGATGTCGCCGATGAATTCGGCGCTTTGACCTATATCGACGAGGTGCACGCCGTTGGCATGTATGGTGCCAGGGGGGCGGGAGTGGCCGAACGGGACGGCCTGATGAACCGGATTGATGTGATCAATGGGACCCTCGCCAAGGCCTACGGTGTTATGGGTGGCTACATTGCCGCAAGTGCGAAAATGGTTGATGCGGTGCGTTCTTATGCGCCAGGCTTTATTTTCACGACATCTTTACCACCAGCGATTGCCGCTGGGGCAGCAGCCTCAGTTCGACATCTGAAAACAGATCAAAGCCGTCGTGATGCCCACCAATCCGGCGCTAAGATATTGAAAATGAGACTGAAAGCACTCGGCCTGCCGATCATAGACCACGGCAGTCATATTGTTCCAGTGATGGTTGGCGATCCGGTGCATACCAAGAAATTGTCAGATATGCTGTTGGAGCAGTTCGGAATTTACGTCCAGCCGATCAATTACCCCACAGTACCGCGTGGCACGGAACGTCTGCGATTTACCCCCAGCCCAGTGCATAACGGCGAGATGATCGGCAAGCTGGTGTCGGCAATGGATACGCTTTGGGGGCACTGTGCGCTGAATCGTGCCGAAATGAGCGCCTGATAAGGTCGGCTATCGCACTAAGCGAAACCTTATGTTAATACTCTGCCAAGTCGGCCAGTTTCGAGTCGATAAAATAATGGCAGAAATGTTTGTAAACATGTATCATGAACATAATTCGGGTCGCGAGGCAGACTTCGACATGCGTAACGGTGAAAGCGACCCGGCCGACAACCAGGTCTTGTTAGGGTTTGACGATTTCCAGGTGTCCCTGGGGGATCAGCTGCGCGGTGAGCGCGCGACCCTCGGTCTGTCGTTACTGGATGTTCAGCGCGAACTTCGCATCAAGGCGGACTTCCTGGCTGCGATCGAAGACAGCAATCCAGATGGATTTGACAGTCCCGGCTTCATCGCAGGCTATGTCCGATCTTATGCGCGATTTCTAAAATTGGATCCAGAAGAGGCATTTCATCAGTTCTGCCTCGAAAGTGGGTTCAATGGCGTACATGGTGACGCGACCACCACACGGCCCGTCCGCACATCAGAGCCACGACATGTTCCGACAAAGACAGCATCTTCCTCCGATCCGGTGTTGGGCAGCGCATTGTCGCGTTTGGTCGAAACAACTCCATGGTACGGGCGATTGGATCCTGGTGCCTTGGGTTCCGCCTGTGTCATGATTGCGTTGATTGGCGGCCTTGCCTATGGCGGTTGGAGCGTCTTGCAAGAATTGCAGCGCGTCAACGTTGTTCCGATTGAGGCCACACCAGCTTTGATTGCTCAGGTAGACCCGCTCGACGGTGCATTGGCGCGCCCCCAAACCGCTCAAGTGATGGATCTTCCGGCCCCGACGATTGATGCGCTTGATCGGTTGTATCGCCCTCAACAGCTGGACGTTCCTGTTCTGACGCCACGTGATGGACCAATCGCCAGGATCAACCCGGATACGATCGGCGATTTGGCAACACCACCCGCACCTATTGCAGTTCAGGTCCAACCGGCCGAAGTGCAGGTTGTGGCAAAGGCTGCGCCAAACGTATCGCTGCTCGCGGTCAGTCCAGCTTGGGTGCGAGTTCGTGCCGCTGATGGGACGGTGATGCTGGAAAAAATTATGGAAGCCGGTGAACGGTTTGTTTTGCCCGCAACACAAGAACCACCGGTGTTACGCGCCGGGGCGTCTGGATCCGTGTTCTTTATGATTGACGGCGAAGCGTTTGGCCCAGCTGGCGATCCCGGATCTGTCGCAAGCAATATTATTCTTGGCCCTGACCAGCTGCGCGAACGCTACACCGTTGCGGATCTGACGGCACGCCCAGATTTGGCAGCCGTTGTAAACATGGCGGATGCCTCTGGGTTCGCAGAAGAGGCAACACGCTAGACCATTGCGCTGACGACCTGTACACCTTAATTTACATGTATCTTGTACGACGGATTAAAGGCCGATCTGATGTCGCTGAACCATGTACGCCCGTGGCGCAATATTTACCGCCGTAAATCCCGTCAGATCCAGGTCGGGTCTGTTCCTGTTGGCGGTGATGCACCGATCACCGTACAAACTATGACAAACACACTGACCACTGATGTCAAAGCAACAATTGCCCAGATCCAGGCCTGTGCGGATGCCGGGGCGGATATTGTCCGGGTTTCTGTCCCCGACCAGGACAGCGCGCAGGCGATGAAAGAAATCGTCCCCGAAAGTCCGGTGCCGCTGGTCGCTGATATCCACTTTCACTACAAACGCGGGATCGAGGCTGCCGAAGCGGGTGCCGCCTGCCTCCGGATCAATCCAGGCAATATTGGTGATGCGACGCGCGTGAATGAGGTGATAAAGGCTGCCCGTGACAACAATTGCGCGATCCGGATTGGAGTGAATGCTGGCAGTCTTGAAAAGCATCTATTGGAAAAATACGGCGAACCTTGCCCAGATGCGATGATAGAATCCGGGCTCGATCATATACGGATCCTGCAAGACAACGACTTCCACGCGTTTAAGATCAGCTGCAAGGCCTCCGATGTGTTCATGGCCGCTGCCGCGTATCAGGGCTTGGCCGAAGCAACGGATGCGCCGATTCACCTTGGGATCACAGAAGCAGGTGGCTTGACCAGTGGCACAATCAAGAGTGCGATCGGTCTGGGCAACTTGCTGTGGATGGGCATTGGCGACACCCTGCGTGTCTCGCTCAGCGCGGATCCGGTGGAAGAAGTTAAGGTTGGCTATGAGATCCTGAAATCCCTGGGCTTGCGTCATCGCGGGGTAAATATCATCAGCTGTCCGTCTTGCGCACGCCAGGGCTTCAACGTGATCAAAACAGTCGAAGCCTTGGAAAAGCGGCTAGACCACATCAAAACCCCGATGAGCCTAAGCATCATTGGTTGCGTGGTAAACGGTCCGGGTGAGGCTTTGATGACCGATGTCGGATTTACCGGTGGAGGCAATGGATCGGGCATGGTCTATCTGGCCGGGAAGCAAAGCCACAAGCTCAGCAATGACGCGATGGTCGATCATATCGTCGAGCAAGTGGAAAAGAAAGCCGCTGAATTAGACGCCGCTGACAACATCGAAGCGGCTGAGTAACCTGAAGCTGGCAGCGCGCCAGCGGGCTCAGCTATCGTCAATATATTTGATTGTACCAAAAACAGCACCCGATTGCGCAGGCAGGCCAAGTATTCTGCGCCGATCTTGAACCGCGTATCTGTGTATTCACGCAGCGCTAGAAAAGACCATCCTCCCAAAAATTAGTGGTATTCAAAATAAAGACCCCTGCGTCATTGGGCCGGTTTGGATTTCTGAGACTTTTGAGTCGATTTTGGCCTTCCCTTAGAACAGGGTTTTGAAATCACTCGGGCGATCGTGTGTGTCGGATTGACGGTCAGCTGGATTGTGTCGGCGGCGTTGAGAATGGTCTTGGCGATGGCGGTCATGGCCCCCTTTGGGCGTACGTTTTCAAGCTGCTAGATATCGCGCTCTGTCCCGACCGAACAGGCGTTTGGCAGCTTCAAACACGTGTTCGATGCGAAAGCGGCGCTTTGAGATCCACGTGTTGAACCGCTTTGCGCAGGATCCCGTGGCGATGCTTGCCTTGGATCGCTGCGCGATTGGCTGTGCTGGCATAACCTTCGTCCGCCAGCACCCATTGTGCATGGGTGTCTTGGATCATGGTTTCAATCTCAGGGCTGTCCGCTGTGCGGGCGGGGTCCCGTGGACCTTGTCGACATCGCCTGCGTCGTCACATCGCGCGCTGCGAACAGTATGTGGGTTTCGATCGGGTTTGTGGACGACATGCTGCGGCGACATGGGGCGGCTGAGGCGTACGACCGGTGTGCGCGCCG
>JBELMC010000058.1:0-18692 GCA_042096155.1 Dinoroseobacter sp. | reverse complement strand
GTTTGGGAAAAGCAAGCTGCATTTGCGCTGTGTAGCCGCGATATAGTCTGGCATCTTCTTATTCAGACGAAATTGCGAACGTCAGAATGTCTTGCTGTGACAACTCTGCAAAACGCCATCAAGGGGGAAGGAACAGTTGTGTTGAGCCCTAATTTAGAATAATTCTAAAATATATTTGCTTTTTAAAAAGGTTCGCTTCCAGTGTTACTTCGCGAAATTACGCGTGACGTTCCTGCTATAAGGCAAGCCGCTGCCTTCTCAGTGGCCATCCCGACCAAACGGGGCCGCAAATATGGCGACGTTATCTCTGGCATGCGCAATGTATCTTTGCGGGAAGAATTTGACACAGCCAGCGTTGACCAAAATTGCACGTGAAGCCGCAGTTTCAAAAGTGGTGCTATATAGCCATCTCGACGACAAACGTCTGTTATGTATGGAAGTTACAAGACTAGAATGTGCCCAGCTGGCCGAGCATGCCGCGCGCGAGATTGACATAAGTCAGCCGCCAAAAATTGTTTTGCGATTTGCCGGACACAAGACCTGGACTTCATCTGCTCGCCTTTGGGTCTGGGGGTGTATCGACTTTGCGTGACCGAGGCGGAGCGATCCCCCGAACTTGGACAGCTATATTATACATCAGGATGCAAGACGACGTTGGCCGCTCTAATCGCCTATTTGCAAATCTTTGTCACGAAAAGGCAGCGCGAAATCGAAGACCTAGACCTGGCATCCAACCCGTTTTGTGAACTTTGCCGATCCGACATCCAAACGAAGATGTTGTTCGGCATTGATGCCGCGCCAGACGCGGCAACCTGTTCTTGGATCGATGATAATGGCGTCGCTCTGTTCATGGCACGCGATCAGGCGGGCTAACGCAATCTGCCCAGGCGAGGGGGAGAGTTGGTCGAGTTTTTCAACGTCCCGCACGGCAAAACTTCGATCCACAACGGGCAGCAATTATAAGATGCCCTAAGTTGGAGCACCTGAATAATTTATATATTGGTGTCCAGATTCTTATACATCACCAGCGCGTCGACATCGCCCTGCGCCGGATGATGAAAGGCCCCAGGCAAGCGGCCAACTATTTGAAAACCCGCCTCCTGCCATATCGAGACAGCACGTGTATTTGTCGCAACGACAAAGTTAAACTGCATCGCCCGAAATCCGGCTTTCGAAGCTTCAACCAAGCATTGTGCGAGCATTTTGCGCCCGACGCCCTGTCCTTGCGCTGCACGATCCGTCGCGAAGCCGCAATTGCAGACATGTGCGCCGCCGCCGCCTTGATTGCGCTTGATGTAGAACGTCCCCAATACCGTACCGGCATGTTCGGCAACAAAAACCAGATTGCCCGGCGCCGCCCAATAGGCCAGCGCCGCCTCTCGATTTATGTCTGGATCAACGGTATATGTGTCTCCGTCCCGAAAAATTGGTTCGAGAATGGACCAGAGTGCCGCGTGATCATTCGGCGTGGCACTGCGAATTGAGATCTCCATGTTTCACCCATGCGCATTCTTTTTGGTCGCAAAAATCGTCATCCTTGTGCAAGCTGTGCTGCGAGACCGCAGGCGATCCTCCCACGTTGAACGATAAGATTAACGGCTTCTGACCGACATCCGTTTTCTGCTTAATACACCACAACCGTGCGATTTAACTCGCCGTTATACATCAAATCAAAACCCTTGTTGATCATTTTCAGGCTCAGCCTGTAGGTGATTATCGGGTCGATTTTGATCTTACCATACATGTACCAAGCGCCAAACTTGGGTAAATTTATGCGCCCGCAGGCGCCAGATCGATAACGATGCACCCTCCAGCCCGTATGACAGACCTCCAGGGCGGTGCGCATCACCTGCACCTTGCCCAATCGCGTCGAAGGTCTAATTTGCGCCGCCGCTGGTTAGTTTGACAAGATGCCCAACCAGATCGCCCTAGACCAGTGTCGGGTTGACAAAATCGGTCATCCCAAAATGCATAGCCATTTCGACCTTTGCGAGGCTCACGTCAACGCAGACAATTTGGTCTGCTCCCGCCAGCTGAGACCATGAATGACCTTGAGACCAATACCACCCAGGCCAAACACAATTGCCCGGCACCCGATTTCAGCTTTGGCTTTATAAATAACTGGGCCAACTCCGGTTGTGACATCACAGCCAATATTGTGAACTTTGTCGGCTGGGGCGCCCTTGCGTTTTTCAAAAGGCTCACCTCGCAATACCGTATGGTTGGAAAACGTCGAGGAACCCACATGATGCGAGACGAGTGTCCCATTGAGCCCGACGTCGGGCACAACGCCCGCGGCCCCGAAACCCGAAATCGCGGGAAACAAAGCTTCAGGATCGACATCAGATTTTGTGAACTCATCAATATGACACATGCCGGTCGCCTTGATCTCGATCAAGACCTCACCCACCGTTGACCCGTCACGGGTCACATCCAGGACTTCAATCGGTTTTCAGGCGTTCATTGCGAATGTAGCTTTCGTGCGCATTTGGCATTTCTCCCCATATGGTTTGATGAGGGCGTGAAATAGTCACGCCTATATTGCAGCTTGTATTGCGCCATTGGGCCGCACAGTTTGACCAAATTCGACAAAACGCACAACAGTACGCCGGGGCCCTACGGCTATTTGGCCAGATGAACACAGCCGCGTCTTCGGATCTTTCGACACCAAGCCGGCCCCACAGCCCTGATGATCAGGCATTAGATCGCAGCTGAATTATTGCGCTTTTCGGTAAACTTGATGGCACGCCATACAGGTCTGCCCAACCGCACCGAGGCCTGCCCGCAAGGTCTCCAGATCCGTCGGCGCGATCTCAGCCGCGCGGACCATAGCCTCTGATTTGGCGACGAAATCATCCCAGCGTTCCCAAATTGTCGCCAGCGCCTCGCTTGGCGCGCTTAAATCACGCGCCTCAAATTGAGTTGGCACCAAACGACCGGCTTTCGCGATCTGAGCAAAAGCCAACGCCGCGTTCTCTGCGTCAAATGAAGCTTGCCCCCGTGCCATTTGGCCAAGGGATTTCACCGCAGCCTTCATGACGCCCATACCATCCATGCGTTCTTTAACAACGCCCATCGCCCCTTGATGCGCGGCAGCCGCTCCAGCCACCGCCAGCCCTGCCAGCGCACCGATCCAGACCCTACGCATGCGCCCTCCCTCCCGAAGATAACACATTCTAAATCCCATCTTGCACAGCATATACGCCCTCCCTGAGATATGTATCTGGAAGGTAAAATAAACACGCATAAAAGACCAGCTGACAAATCCTGTTAGGTGCTCAGTCCCATTGAGCGGTGGTCTACAGATTTGCAGCCCTCAAAAGGACACACTATGGGACAAATTCTTCACGGGGGCGCCAAGACCAAGCGCGCCGTCCGAGCTCTGATACAGCGATCGAAAGCTTTGAACGCGCCGCTGATGCGGCGTGAGGCAGAGCAACGACGCAGTGAAGGCGATCAATTTGGTCGCCTTCATTGGCGTTACTGTGCGGCAGGACTGGCTTCTAAATTTTTCTTACCATTTCGAAAGAGATTTGGCATACGCTCGCAGCAGACAGAGACTGGCGCAAGAACCGTGAACAAGCAGTACCTCAAGCGTGTAATGAAGCTCGTGGCCGAATTGGCAGCGGTAGCCATTGCTGTAGTGTTGCTTCAATTGTTCATCGGTTGGGCTGGATTTGCTGCCGCTTGGCCGATCCTATTGGGCGTTCTCGTTATTTTGGTCATTATCATCGCCGCTATGCGAAAGTAGCATTTCTGCTTGTTCTGGGTTCTGTTTCCAAGAATGGACTTCAGGAATTGCATAGGACTTATTCTGCCAAACGCCGTCAGCGAAAACCTGTGTTGTTTCAAGTGTGACGTCCAATATGACACCGCCCGCCAGCCTAAGCTGAGTGGTCCCATCCAAAACTTGCTGTTTGAATTTGTCGTCTAACATGGTCACAGAAATCTGGTGACGGTTAGAAAATACGCGCCACTTGGCCCTGCTTTCAATCAGGGGCGCATTCGCCAGCACAACTTCCAAACGCTCTGACAAAACACGTGGTTCAGGGTCGCCTTCAATGGTCTTTTGAATTACCGCCCCAGATCGCTCACCGAATTCGGACCTAGGAACAACAACGGCGGGTGGTTCTTCCTTTTCATTCGGTGCAGCAACTACGCCGGTGATGGCTGGATCAGGCTCGACCGCCCGATAAAACTCCCGTCTCGGCTCCTTAACCGTTTCAGAGCGTTCCACGTTGCGAACCGCTTCTATGATCCGCTGGATGTCTTCTTCGCTTAGGCCTTCTTCTTCACCGATAATGGCTTGAATCGCCTCATCCATCACCTTGCCTTGGATGTGACCCACAGCGTTTGTCACCAAGAACGTAGCGATGACCAAAGCCAAGTCTCGTAACCGTTCCTTGGTCACAAGCCCGCGAAGCCCTGCGATGATCCTGAGGCTACCCGGTGCCGAATACTGATAGACCATCGCGAATTCAACGCCCGGTTCCATCAGGTAAACAGCCTCACCAGCCATCTTTTCAAACTGAACCATGGCTTCGCCCACGGCACCTATCGTGGGACGCGCATCAGGCGATAGATCAAAGTAAATCGTTCAGGGGTGCTCAACTGGGTCCAAGACATCAATTCCAACAGCCTTCCATACACGCAATAGGCCCGTTCGGCTTTGATAATGCAACGATAAATAGAAGTGGTTTGGGGATGGTGCCGGGAGAGAGAATTGAACTCTCGACCTCGTCATTACCAATGACGCGCTACTACCACTGAGCTACCCCGGCACATGGGCGGCGTGTTACACCGCAAATCTTGGTCCTGCAAGAAACGAAAGAACGTAGCCGAACCACTACCACATTCTCGCTCCCCGGTGCGCTCCCCCATCGAAGCGCTAGCAGCCGAGAAACTGCACATTAACAAACACTTACTGCATCCAAAGGATACCCTACCAAGGGTGCGCTCTACCACTGAGCTACTGCAGCGTTCTCGCTTCTCCGTTTGCTCCACATGAGGAGCCGCTTAGACGAGAGGCTGCATATTTACAACCGCCTACTCTGCCGCCGTAATATCCTCACCAATGACGCGTTCTCCCACCGAGCTATCACAGCCTCTGACGTCCCAGTGTTTGAATGTCGGGGGTTAATATCAAATACGCATTGGTGCAAGAGCAATCTGGACCAGTCTCTTAAGCTCAGGTAAACAAGCGCTGTGGGCAAAGATCGTGATACCGGGAACGCGCGTCGGGCAAATCAAAAGCCTGACCCAAAAGAAGCACGCCTCAAGGCTGCATTGAAGGCTAATCTTCAACGTCGTAAAGCACAAGCGCGTGCGCGAAAGGCAGATCAGGCGGAATAATTCGCCGAGATCTTTGGAAAAAGGCAAACACAGTATGGATCAGATTATTGTAACGGGCGGCACTCCTCTGTCGGGTCGCATTCCGATTGCAGGTGCAAAAAATGCATGTCTGACACTCATGCCGGCGACTCTGCTCAGCGATGAACCACTGACTTTGACCAACGCGCCGCGACTGAGCGATATCACCACCATGAGCACCCTTTTGTCGTCGCTGGGCACTGAGGTCAGCAGTTTGCAAGACGGTCAAGTGCTGGTGATGTCGTCGCACACTATTCACAACCATACCGCTGATTATGACATTGTGCGCAAGATGCGGGCCTCGATCTTGGTGTTGGGGCCAATGCTGGCGCGTGACGGGCATGCGATTGTGTCGTTGCCGGGAGGCTGTGCGATCGGCGCACGCCCGGTCGATTTGCACCTGAAAGCCCTCGAGGCACTGGGCGCCCAGTTGGACTTGCGCGACGGCTATGTGCATGCCAAAGCTCCGGGTGGGTTAAAAGGCGCGGTCGTAGACTTTCCGTTTGTGTCGGTGGGTGCGACGGAAAATCTGTTGATGGCCGCAACCCTGGCCAAAGGCACAACCCTCATCAAGAATGCAGCGCGCGAGCCCGAAATAGCGGACTTGGCAGAGTGTCTGATCAAAATGGGCGCGCAGATCGACGGGCATGGCACTTCGGAAATCACTGTGCAAGGCGTCGAGAAGCTGCACGGCGCAACACATCCGGTGGTGACTGACAGAATCGAGCTTGGGACATATATGCTGGCGCCCGCATTCACCGGCGGCGAGGTGGAATTGCTCGGGGGGCAGATGTTGTTGGTCGAAGCCTTTGCCGAAAAGTTGGACGCCGCCGGTATTTCTGTGACTGAAACAACCAAAGGCTTGGCGGTCGCTCGGCGCGCTGAGTCTGTGCGGGCCGTCGATGTGGTCACGGAACCATTTCCGGGGTTCCCGACCGATTTGCAGGCGCAAATGATGGCCCTGCTATGCACTGCGAAGGGCGTATCAATTTTGGAAGAAAAAATTTTTGAAAATCGGTTCATGCATGCACCAGAGCTGATCCGTATGGGCGCACAGATTGACGTTCATGGGGGCACCGCCACAGTCACCGGAGTAGAGAGGTTGCGCGGCGCGCCGGTGATGGCCACGGACTTGCGCGCGTCGGTATCATTGATCCTGGCGGGCCTTGCTGCGGAGGGCGAGACGGTGGTCAGCCGTGTGTATCATCTGGATCGCGGCTACGAGCGGGTGGAAGAAAAGTTGAGGGCCTGTGGTGCCCAAATTGAACGGGTCAAAGAGACATGAACCAGGACGCAACTTTCGAAGACGGAGGCGCGCGTCCGCTGCGGCTGCGCGCGGTTGATGTTGAGGATCTTCCGGTTCTGTCGGCTTTGGTGCAGGACGCTGTGTTCCCAGCATCGGAAATGCGGTGGCATCGGGCGCAGCGCCGCTTCGCGATACTACTCAACCGGTTTCGTTGGGAAGACAAGGAGGACGCGACCAGGCGCGCCCGTCCGGTTGAGCGCGTTCAAACGGTTCTTTGTGTTGACGACGTTCAAGCAGTGGCCAGTTCGGGGGTGCCGCGGGGGGACCAAGATATCATCTTGTCGGTCTTGGCAATCGAATTCACCCCGACCGAGGATGGCTGCGGTAAGGTGTTGGTGACATTGGCAGGCGACGGCGCGATCCGGATTCAGGTCGAGGCGCTGGAGATCAGCCTCACCGACGTAACGCGCCCCTATATCGCTCCCTCGCGCAAAGCGCCGCAGCATCCCAACTAGACGCGCGCTTGAGACCTCTGACACGCAGAGCTATGTCTCGCGGCAAAGGAGAGCGTCATGCCCCAGTTTCTGAACAGCACGGACCCCCAGTTTGATGTGGATTTCGCGCGACTTTTGACGATGAAGCGCGAAGACAGTCCTGACGTCGACGCGACAGTGGCGGACATTATCGCGCAGGTGCGCGAAACCGGCGATGCCGCTTTGATCGCGCTGACAGAAAAGTTCGACCGAATTACGCTCACCCCTGACAGACTGGCTTTTGCGCCTGAGGAAATTGCGGCTGAAATTGCCAAAGTGTCAGATGAAGACCGGGCAACGCTGGAACTGGCCGCTGCGCGGATTCGCGCTTATCATGCACGTCAGCTGCCCGAAGATGCGCGCTGGACGGACGATACGGGCGCGCAGCTGGGGTGGCGTTGGACACCGGTCTCAGCGGCGGGGCTTTACGTACCGGGGGGCCTTGCAAGTTATCCGTCCTCGGTATTGATGAACGCAATTCCGGCGCAAGTTGCAGGCGTTGAGCGGCTGGTGATCGCTGTGCCAACTCCAGATGGGGTCACCAACCCGCTTGTGCTGTTGGCCGCGCAGATTGCCGGAGTGGATAAAATCTACCGGATCGGCGGTGCGCAGGCGATTGCGGCACTGGCCTATGGGACGGACACGATCCTCCCTGTTGACAAGATTACAGGCCCCGGAAATGCTTTTGTCGCTGCCGCCAAGCGGCGGGTATTTGGACAAGTAGGCATCGACATGATCGCGGGTCCATCCGAGATTTTGGTGATCGCGGATCAGGACAACGACCCTGATTGGATTGCCCTTGATCTGCTGTCTCAGGCCGAGCATGACGAAAATGCCCAATCGATATTGATCACGGATGATGCAACCTTCGGTCAAGCGGTCGCTCGCGCGGTCGAGGCGCGTCTTGAAACACTGGCGCGACGCGACATTGCCAAAGCAAGCTGGCGCGACTTTGGGGCGGTGATTGCCGTCCGCGACATGCATGAGGCCGCCACTCTTTCCAATCGGATCGCACCAGAGCATTTAGAGCTTTGCGTTGCCGATCCCGATGGTCTGGCCAGACAGATCACACATGCCGGTGCGATCTTTTTGGGCGCATGGACCCCAGAGGCGATCGGCGATTACGTCGGTGGACCCAACCACGTGCTGCCAACGGCGCGGTCTGCACGGTTTTCCTCGGGATTGTCGGTGATGGATTTTGTCAAACGTACGACGCTGGCCAAGATGACTCCGGGCGCATTGGCAGCGATCGGACCTGCCGCAGAGCGGCTGGCGGTATCCGAGAGCCTGCAAGCGCATGGATTGAGTGTGCGCGCTAGATTAGAGAAGATAAATGAAAGAGGCGCATAATGGGTAAAATCAGCCATATCTCGATCGATGAAAGCGGCCTCGTGCGACCAACGCCTGAAATCGAACAAGAACGCAAAGTGGCGATTTTCGATCTTTTGGAAGACAACTCATTCAGCTTGCCAAAACGGGATGGCCGCGTCGTGCCAGGCGGACCATACCGGTTGAACCTGTCGATCAAAGACAAACGTTTGGTGTTCGATGTCGAGACAGAGGCTCAGCAACCGGCAGGGCAATTCTTTCTATCGCTAGGTCCGTTTCGGCAAGTGGTCAAAGATTACTTCCAGATCTGCGAGAGCTATTTTGATGCGGTCAAGACAATGCCACCCAGTAAGATCGAAGCGATCGATATGGCGCGACGCGGTATCCACAACGAAGGCGCGCGCGTGCTGCAAGAGCGGCTCGCAGGGAAGGCGGAAATTGATACGGATACCTCTCGCCGGTTGTTTACTTTAATCTGCGTTTTGCATTTCGGGAGCTAAGCGCGTGACCGGTGACATTCCGGGCTCGGTCCTGTTTTGTTGTGACCACAATGCAATTCGGTCGCCGATGGCTGAGGGCGTGATGAAATTGCTCTATGGGCAGCGCAGCTATGTACAATCTGCAGGGGTCAAGAACGATCTCGATATTGACGGGTTTGCTGTTGCGGTCTGCGAAGAAATCGGGGTCGAGCTGAGCCGCCACCGCACACGAACCTTCGAGGAAATGCAAGAATGGGGCGATGATTTGTCAGGGTTCGATCTGGTGGTCGCGCTCAGCCCTGCCAGCCAGCGCCAAGCCTTAGAGCTGACGCGCTATTTTCACCTTGAGGTGGAATATTGGCCGATCATGGATCCAAGCGGTATTTCGGAAAATCGCGAGGCCAAGCTGACCGCGTATCGCTCCGCGCGCGATCAAATCAAACAGCGCCTGTTGGATCGGTTCGGCCCGGCGCTGGAAAAGCCCTAATGGGGGTGGTGCTGCGACATTTGCGTTGGGATGCGCTTGCAGGTGTTTGAAAGACCCGGCGCGGCTTTGCCGCTTTTTGTGCCATAATCAGGCCGGCGTCTCATCCACTTGGACCGGATATTGTACGGAATTTAGGGCTATTCTAGCGCACGCACGGTCCTGCGCCGATGCCAGGGCGCTGGCCGAGCTTTCATGGCGCGATCTTGGCCATAGCTTACAAAGCGTCAAACAGCGGAAATTTTGGGGCCTCAAACTGCGAAACAAAAGACTTTTGGGTCACGTTTCTGCACTGGGACATGATGGCGTCTTGAAAACGTGATCGAATAGGGGCATCTAGCGCGCGCGCTTGTTTGTTAAGCGCATAAATTATGGAGTGACCATGGCCAAGGAAGAACTGCTCGAATTCCCCGGTGTCGTTAAGGAACTCTTGCCCAATGCGACATTCCTGGTCGAGCTGGAAAACGGCCATACGATCATTGCACATACGGCAGGTAAAATGCGCAAAAACCGGATCCGTGTTCTTGCGGGTGATAAAGTGCAGGTCGAGATGACCCCTTACGACCTGACCAAAGGGCGGATCAATTACCGCTTTAAGTGACCCTGTGCCCAGGCTGATTCTTGGATCGGCGAGCCTGCGCCGTGCAGAGCTTCTCGCCCAGATCGGTGTCGTGCCCGCGGCTGTGCGTCCGGCTGATATTGACGAAGCACCTTTGAAAGATGAGTTGCCGCGCAGATATTGTATGCGGATCGCGCGGGGCAAGGCGAAGGCCTTGGCTCCTGCAGCCGACGAGGTAATATTATGCGCTGACACAACTGTTGCGGTGGGCCGCCGTATCCTGGGCAAACCAGATAACGCGGCAGAGGCGATGCGCTTTTTGCACCTGATGTCAGGGCGACGCCATAAAGTTGTAACATGTGTTGTTGTGCGCTCGCCCAAAGGGCTGTGGGCGCGCGAGGTGGTGACCACCCTGAAAATGTCCGTGCTCACCGAAGCTCAAATCGCGGCTTATATTGCGACGGGCGACTGGCAAGGCAAGGCCGGTGGCTATGGCATTCAAGGTCCGGCCAGTGCCTTTATCCCGTGGATACAGGGATCTTATACGGGTGTTGTGGGCTTGCCCTTGGCCGAAACGGTCCAGCTGCTGCGTCATGTTGGGGTGATGTCATGATGGGTCGGGTTGTTGCACTGGATCATATTGCGGGACGTGAAGTCGCAGCTTTGATTCTGGACGGCCAGCTCGAAGATGTCGTTTTTGACCCGCCTGAAGACCGGATCGGGGCGGGCGCGATCTTTCGCGGTAAAGTGGGTCGGCCTCTGAAAGGGCAAGGTGGCCTGATGGTCACTCTTCCAGAAGGACGTTCGGGATTTTTGAAAGGCACCAAGGGACTGGCTGAAGGACAAACCGTTTTGGTTCAGGTCTCTGGGGTGGCTGAGCGGTCCAAAGCGCTCCCGGTCAGTCATCGCCTGTTGTTCAAAGGACGTTACGGGATTGTAACGCCCGGTGCCGGTGGGCTGAATATTGCGCGCTCGATCAAAGATGAAGAGGACCGGGGCCGCTTGCGAATTATCGCAGAAGAAGCGATGGAGAGCGCAAGCTCAGACCTTGGGGTTATCATTCGGTCTGCCGCATCGGATGTGGATGAAGATGTACTTTTGGCAGAGCTGACCGAGCTGCGGATTTTGGCCGAGGCGGTGCTATCAGACAGATCCGGCGCGCCCGAATTGCTGGTTGCAGAGCCAAGCGCGCACCATCTGGCGTGGCGCGACTGGGGCTATCCAGACCCAGATGCTGTTGAAGAGCGCCGCGGCTGCTTTGAAGATTTGGGTGTTCTGGATGGTCTCGACACGGCTCATAGCGGTCACTGGACGCTGCAAAGTGGAGCCTGGATGGTGGTTGAACCGACCAGCGCGCTTGTTGCGGTGGACGTCAATACTGGGTCGGATATGTCGCCCGCAGCCGCCCTAAAGGCCAATCTGGCAGCTGCGCGCGCGCTGCCGAGGGCCCTACGCCTGCAAGGTTTCGGCGGGCAAATTACAATCGATCCGGCACCCATGCCCAAGAATGATCGCCGCCGCTTCGAGGATGTCCTGCGCACAGCCTTTAAGGCTGATAGCGGCGAAACAACACTGGCTGGGTGGACCCCATTGGGCCATTATGAACTGCGCCGAAAGCGTGACCGCATTCCTCTAACCGAGATCTACCAGCCATGACCCTGTGCCCAATCTGCGCAAAATCCCCGGCATCCGCGGCTTATAAGCCGTTTTGTTCGCGGCGCTGCGCAGATGAGGATTTGTCGAATTGGTTGACTGGCAGCTATGCAGTGCCAGCGATGCCCGATGAAGAAGATGGGACCGTAGGTGTGCCAACACAAGACGACATCGGGTTTGATAGAAACTAGGAGGCCGCGTATGCAAGTGAACGTCGAACGTTTTTTGGCTGACCTTCACCAGTTGCGCACGTTTGGCGCTGCGGGTGTTGGCAAGGGCGTCGTGCGGCCGGCTTACAGCGATGCCGACATCGCCGCGCGTCGCTGGTTGGTCACCCAGATCGAGACGGCGGGATTGCGCGCTGAAGTTGACCGCATGGGCAATGTGTTTGGCCTGGCAGAGGGACCGTCTTTGCTGATCGGATCCCATACCGACAGCCAGCCCGAGGGCGGTTGGCTCGATGGATCCTTGGGGGTGATCGCTGGCCTGGAAATTGCCCGAGCCGCGCGAGAATCCGGTGGACCGAAGGTGTCGCTTGTATCGTTTCAAGATGAAGAGGGACGCTTTGGCGTGCTGACTGGCAGCGACGTATGGTCGGGGCGGATGCCCCAGTCAGAGGCGGATACATTGCGGGATCATGAAGGGAATTACTTGGCAGATGCGCGCCAAGCCATGGCTGATATGGTGACCGGCCCCGTGGATCCAGGTCTGTTTCGCGGTTTTCTTGAAATGCATATCGAGCAAGGCCCAGTGCTCGATACCAGTGGCCAGAAAATCGGGGTGGTGACAGATATCGTCGGTATCCGAGACGTTGTTGTAAGTTTTCACGGGGTACAAAATCATGCCGGCACGACCCCAATGCATCTGCGGCAAGATGCAGTACAAGCAATGTGTGCGTTCAATGGTGCGTTGGCTGAACGGTTTGCATCTTTGGTCACGCCGCACTCTGTCTGGACAATCGGCCATATCAAAGTCCATCCCAATGCCTCTTCGGTTGTTCCGGGCTCTGTCCGGTTCTCGGTGCAGTGGCGCGATGGTTCTCTCGATCGGCTCATGAAAATGGAAGCGGCGATACGGCAAACGGCGCAAGATATCGCCAAGCGTTTCAGAATTGATACAAAATTCGGTCCTTTAAAGGGGATCGACCCGGTCGCGATGGATACAAAACTGCGCAACGCGTTGTCAGATGCCGCACAGCAAGTTGTGCCCGCGCAATGGAACACAATGCCCTCGGGGGCGCTTCACGATGCCAGCAATGTCGCGCGTCTTTTGCCCGTTGGCATGCTGTTTGTTCCATCAATTGCAGGCATTAGCCACGCGTTTTCAGAAGATACTGACGAGAACGATTTATCTAAGGGATTGAATGTGTTAGCAGAAGCGGTCCGGCGATGCTCCAATCAATAGCCGTTCCCAAAAACGGTTTACGACCACAATAACCGGGTCTTTGCCGCACGCATATCCTCAGCCGCAAGTGCACGGCAACCGGCCTTGACCACCTAGCCGATGGCACGCCGCTTCGTGGTCGCGTGCCGCCCCGAGAGACCGGACGTGCCTTTATGCATTCCGGTTTGGTCACCTTGCGGGTGCTTGATGCCACCGGGGGCGCAACATGCGCCCAAATCGAGCTGCGCTAAAGCCGCTCAATCGCCAACGCAATCCCTTGACCGCCACCGATACACATAGTGATCAGTGCCTTGGAGCCTTCTATGCGTTCCAGTTCGGCCATGGCTTTGACGACCAGGATTGACCCGGTGGCCCCAACCGGATGTCCCAAGGCGATCGCACCACCGTTGGGATTAACTTTTTCCGGATCAAGGCCCAATGCTCGGTTCACGGCTATCGCTTGCGCGGCGAAAGCCTCGTTTGACTCAATGACGTCGAAATCCTGCACTCTCAGTCCAGTGCGCTGCAACAAGTTCTGCACCGCTGGAATGGGTCCGACGCCCATGACCGCCGGTCGAACGCCAGCATGAGCATACCCTAGTATTCGTGCGCGTGCCGTCAGACCGTGGTCTCGTGCCGCTTCGGCGCGGGCCAATACAAGTGCTGCCGCGCCATCGTTGATGCCCGATGCATTGCCTGCGGTGACTGTACCGTCTTTCTGGAACGCTGGCCTTAAGTTGGCAAGCTTGTCTGCTGACGTCGCCTTAGGATGCTCATCTGTATCAAACATAGTGACCTCACGCCGGATGGTGACTTTGACCGGCGCGATCTGATCGTTAAATCGACCCTCTCGAATCGCTGTTGCGGCACGTTCCTGGCTTTCCAAGGCAAAGGCATCCTGATCGGCGCGGCTGACCTTGTGCTCGGCCGCAACATTTTCGGCAGTGACGCCCATATGTCCGGTCCCAAAGGGACATGTCAACGCACCCAGCATCATATCTTGCGCACCCACGTCGCCCATTTTTTGCCCCCAGCGGGCATCTGACAGGATATAGGGAGCGCGGCTCATGCATTCGGCACCGCCTGCCAATGCGAAGTCTGCATCATGTAACATCAACGCTTGAGTCGCCGAAACAACGGACTGGGCTCCTGAACCACATAGCCGGTTCACGTTCATCGCGGGCGCGGTATCTGGTACCCCCGCGTCACGTGCTGCAGCGCGGCTAAGATACATATCGCGCGGCTCAGTGTTGATGATGTGGCCAAAAACAACAGTGCCAATCTGCGCGGGATCAAGCTGAGCGCGCTCCAAAGCGGCCCGGCTTACATGTGCGCCGAGCGCAATCGGCGGGATGCGCGCCAACGCGCCACCAAATGTCCCAATCGGGGTTCGTGCCCCTGCCAAAATCACAATACCTGTCATTGCCTTTTCCTTCATCATTCGCGCCAAACTCAATCAGCACAGAATGAACAGGTCCAGCGTGACGTTACGACGCTCAATTCAGGTTTAGGGCCTCTGTACAGGCCGTGGTTTCGCGGCACATATCCATGAATGCATCCAGTTCTGCGCGTGCGGCGACCCATTTGTTACGATACTTCGTCATATTGTCGCGCTCTGCCATGAGCATTGTGTTCAATGTCGCGACCCGTCGCGTCAGATCCTCTCGGATCCTATTGAAACGCTGGACGGGTACGGTCGTTGCTGTTGGGCCGGTTTCGATTTGGGCATTTAACGCAGCAATCGTTTCCGAGGCATCTTGCAGCTTTGCCAATAGCGCGCTTTGATCGCTGATCGGCAAGAGCGGGACAGCGGCAGCTTTGGCTTGTTCTAACGCCATTTGAAGGTCTTGATTTTCTTGATTCTTGATATTCAAAGCAGTGCGAAGCTGCTGGATTTGGGTCTCTAGCGTTTCAACATCTGTCACGGTTTCGTCGGTTGCTTGCAAGGCTTCCAGTTCGGCTATTCGCGCGCGACTGTTGCGCAATGAAACCAATGCCATCTCTCGTGCCGCTTGTGTGTTTTTAAGTTCAAGTTCAACTGCATTTATCATTTCGCTCAACGCGGCGATCCGTGCATTCGCCTCGGCGGTCAGCGCTGCAAGATCAGCCTCCCCCCCGGCCCAGGGCAGGTTTTTCGCAGCTTCGGGGGTTAAAGCTGCGCCATAGGCTTGGCGCAATTGTCCGATCTGATCCAGGGTCAGCCATCCTGTTGGTACGGCATTCAGGCTCAATTGGAATTGCTTGACGCCGGCCTGCGTGCCTGCACCCCAATACCCATCAATAGCACCATTATAATACCCTAAGTTTTTTAGCCCGGGTTGGACCACAGGGCGCAAGTAGGTGGTCGTAAGCTTGCGGGCCTCCATTTCACGCTGGTCGGCAATGGCAATCTCGTTTTGCAGAGGACCAGCGGCGCTGCGCAAAAACTCTTCGAACAAAGACGCGCTATCTGCCCAATCTGCAATCGGGTTGGTCTCACTATTGCTGGCCGCGTGCGCAAGTTCGATCAGCTCAGCCGCGTTGGCGATGATCCATCCAGCCACAGCGCGTTCAGACGCTTGCCAATTCGAGATTGCACGCACCATTTCGTCTGAGACGCCCGAACTGCCAAAAGAGCCCAGCCCAACGCCATTGCGGCCTGCGGTCAAAGGAAAGGCGCTGGTGACGGTTCGGCCTAGATCATCCGCTTGAATTAGAACCAAATTGGCCCGAAATCCACTGCCGAAGGCACCTTCGAGCGCAAAACGGGTTGTGATGCCCGATTGATAGACTTGTCCGTTCCAGCTGACCTGATCGAGAGTGAAATGCAACCGCCTGATATTTTCATCGGTGTCCTCTCCTTCGAATCGGGTTGAGCCAACAAAAAGGTCGGCCCACACTGCCGAGCCCCAAGCATATGTGACTGCGGCCAAAACAAGACTTGGAAATTTAAAAAACCTCACAAAACGTCCTTTCTGAAAACCGTTTGGTGTTGCGGTCACATAAAGCCCCTTGTGCGTCTTGGCTGACCGCAATTGAGCGGCCTCGTATTATGGCGACCCCGGCAGGACTTGAACCTGCAACCTATCCCTTAGGAGGGGATTGCTCTATCCAGTTGAGCCACGGGGCCGATTAATTGATTTATATGCATAAATCAGATTTTTTGCGTAGAGCAATATTGCTCCGGGTAGCGCACGGGGTAGTAAGACTAGAGAACCGTTCGCAGTGTCGGTTGTGCCTTTTGTGTAACGGCTGGTCAACCAACGGTTAAAGCAACGATCTTTACCTTTGGTCAAAGCTCTTATGCTCTTGTTGCAGTCGCGCAACCCGGCGTCTGCCTTGAACGTGACACAATGAACCTACATATTTTGTGTACACCATCGACAGCCCTGTATAGTCTAACGCCAAACGCTAGGCAGACATGGCGTGACCCTTGGGAGAGAACGTGATGACTGAACCAACTAAGTTGGACAAAGTTATGGCTGACGAAATTTTAGACGCAATTCGCTCGAAGTTTGATCTGAAAACCGTTTCTGACATCAAAATCACCTCTATCGAAATCGACAGAGAAGAGCACGAAATTCGTATTGATCTGATGATCACAACGACTGAAACGCCTGAGGTTTTGGCGCAAAACTACTTTGGCCTGACTGGAACCGTCCGCAGGGCTTTGGGGGCTGACTGGTCAGGATTTTTCCCTGTGATCACTCCGCAATTCCATTCCGGTGTGCATGCCTGACGCAAAACTTGCCGATGGGCATCTTGCCGTTGCTAAACGGCTTTCAACGACCAAAAGACCGACGCAATCTGAGATACGACGATCCATAAGTTCGTCTTACTACGCAGTGTTTCACGCGCTGGCTCGCACTTGCGCGAACGCGCTTGTGGGCAAGACACCAAGTAGGCGCCCCAATAAGGCTTGGGTAGAAGTATACCGTGGGTTGAGCCATGGCGTCTGTCAAAAGGCATGCTCTCAGGCAAATAAAGTTGCCTTTCCCGAGTGTATCCACAACTTCGCGGATAACTTTCAGCAACTCCAAAAACTGCGACATAGAGCCGATTATGATCCCAGCGTCAAATTCGACAAGAGGGACGCCGAAACTTGGTATCAGCTCGCGCAGCTGAGTATTGCGAGCTTGAGGTCAGCAGAGAGCGTGGACAAAAAAGCCTTTGCAACATGGGTACTTATCTCGTCCCAAGGCGCAAAGAGTGCACGAAAGCCTGTTATCGGAAATTGATCTGGCAAACTCTTGCCGCGCACAATCCCAACTTGTGTTTGTTGTCTGTGCCCATCGCACGCCCCTTTTTGACCCGAGTGCCTCCTATATGTGGACCGCATGAGGTGATCCGCGAGTGTCGAACTGTTTTTCGACGTTAGCTAACGCCTTCCGCTGTGGTTCACAGTAAGCCAATGCGATCGATGAAGATAATCCCACTCAAAACGTGCTTGTCCTCCACCCGTGGGTTGCCGTGCGACTTGGGGAAAAAAGGACGAAAGCGTCGCTATCTGCGCATCGCTCAGCCCGTAAGGATCAGACATGTCACCGTTCCGTTTCGGACGGACGTGCCTCATGCCGCGCCCCGGAAATCAATGCATCCTGACGCTAAGTAGGAATTGCTCTATCCAGTTGAGCCACGGGGCCGAGACATACTCCCTTTTGCTTGGTTTGCTGCGGCGCTGCAAGCCTTGGACAAGTCAAACACAACACGGTAAGGCAGATTAACCGCTTTGTTTGACCGGAGTCCGTATGTCCGACACGATCCCCCCGCGCCGCCCTTTGACACTCCGTGATGTCGCCGAGAAAGCCGGAGTTTCTGAAATGACGGTGAGCCGGGTCTTGCGGGCGCGTGGCGATGTCAGCCAAGCCACACGAGATCGGGTCTTGGAAACGGCACAGACGATGGGTTATGTGCCGAACAAAATTGCCGGGGCTTTGGCGTCAAGCCGGGTGAATCTTGTCGCTGTTATTATACCAAGTGTTGGGAACCTGGTCTTCCCTGAGGTCTTGACCGGGATTTCGAGCGCATTGGAAGGCACCGTATTGCAGCCGGTCCTGGGCGTGACTGAGTATAGGCCAGACCAGGAAGAAAAAGTGCTTTACGAGATGCTGTCGTGGCGACCCTCAGGCGTGATCATAGCTGGGTTGGAGCATTCAGACGCAGCGCGGGCGATGCTTGCCAATTCCGCCATTCCCGCGATCGAAATCATGGATATCGATGGGCAACCGGTAGATTGTGCCGTTGGTATTTCGCATCGAAGGGCCGGGCGGGTCATGGCCAATGCGATCCTCGATGCCGGATACAGAAAAATCGGGTTCCTTGGGTCTGCGATGGGAATGGACCACCGCGCCCGTAAACGTTTCGAAGGGTTTGTCGAGGCGCTTGCAAAACGTGGCATGGAACTGGCCGACCAAGAATTCTATGCTGGAGGGTCGGCCCTGAGCAAAGGGCGCGAAATGACGATCACGATGCTTAAGCGTTCTGAAGATCTCGATTTTCTTTACTATTCTAATGATATCATCGGTGTCGGAGGCCTGTTGTATTGTATCGAAGCGGGATATGATATTCCTGGAAAGCTTGGGCTTGCGGGCTTCAACAACGTGTCTGAACTGAATGGTTTGCCGCGCAAACTTGCCACGATCGACAGTTGTCGAGCTGAGATCGGGCGTAAAGCCGC
>JBELMC010000057.1:0-18926 GCA_042096155.1 Dinoroseobacter sp. | reverse complement strand
GTTTTGCTTTACCCCAAAGGGCGATGTGATCAAACTGCCCAAAGGCGCGACGCCCTTGGATTACGCCTATGCGATTCACACCCGGATTGGTGACAAATGCGTTGGTGCCAAGGTCAACGGGCTGCGCGTGCCGCTGTGGACGCGGCTGCGCAACGGCCAATCTGTCGAAATCATCACAGCCGAGGGCCAGAAACCCCAAGCCACCTGGATCGATATCGTTACCACAGGGCGCGCAAAGACAGCGATTCGGCGCTCATTGCGCGAAGAAGATCGTGCGCGGTTCATCAAGCTTGGGCGTGAGCTTGCGCGTGTGGGCTTCGAACGTGTCGGCAAACGTGCCACCGACAAAGCCCTGCAAACGGCTGCAAACCTGCTGGCCATCGGCGACGGCGAAACCTTGCTGGAATTGTTGGGTTCGGCCCAAGTGACCACTGGCGCTGTGCTGGGCGCGTTGTATCCGGAACTGGAGGGCGTGCAGGCCGACGAAGTTTTGCCGGACGATGCAGTGATCGGGCTCGATCCCAACCAGCCATTTCAGCGCGCCCCCTGTTGCCAGGCCGTCCCGGGTGAACGGATCGTCGGTATTGCCTATCCTGGCGAGGGTGTGATCGTGCATTGTATCGATTGCACCTCGTTGTCAGAATTCGAAGGCAGCACTGCGCATTGGGTTGATCTGCATTGGCAGCCCGGTCAGCATGCGGCAGCCCATGCTGTGACCCTGAATATCGTCATGGTCAATGATCCCGGTGTATTGGGGCGAATCTGTACATTGATTGGCGAGCAAAGAGCCAATATCTCGGATGTTGAATTTGTGGATCGTAAGCCAGATTTTTTTCGTATTTTAATGAGTATAGAGGTTCGCAACGTGGAACATCTTCACCGTGTCATGACGGTTGTCGAAGCCGATAGCGATGTTGCTGAGCTGAAAAGGCTCAAAGATCTGTCAACCGCGCCTTAACCGGCCTGACAGTTTGGAAAGGACGCAAGCCTTGGTGTTCAAACGCCGGGATTCCCGCTCACTCCTTCGGATCGTGGCCGAAGCTTTCTGGCCCAAGGGGGGCTGGGGGCGGGCGTTTGCTTATGTTCAGCATCGGTTGCGCCGCTTGCCCGATCCGCCACACCGAATCGCTCGGGGAATTGCAGCAGGCGTTATGATCACATTTACACCGTTTTTCGGGCTTCATTTTGTGTTCGCCGCGCTTTTGGGCTGGATTATGCGCGGCAACCTTCTGGCGGCGATGCTGGCGACATTTCTGGGCAATCCACTGACATTTCCGCTGATTGGGACCATCAATTTGCAACTGGGCACATGGGTGCTCGACAGGTCTTTGCCCGATGGCAAACAGCACCGCATTGTCGACAGCTTTGTGGGTGCGCTGGGCGATCTGTGGTACAATTTTTTGGCGATTTTCACATCCGGGACCGCTGATTGGATTCATCTGAGTGAGTTTTACCACGATGTGTTCGTGCCCTATCTGGTGGGTGGGATCATTCCAGGAATCGTGCTGGCGGTGATCAGCTATTACGTGTTCTTGCCGATTTTGATTGCCTATCAGAATCGTCGCAAAGGCCTATTGAAAGCGCGGCTCGACAAGATTCGCAGAAAACAACCACAAAGGGCTGACGAAGCAGATGACACAGATTAAGTTTCGTTCAGACCACTTTTCCGGAGCATGTCTCAATGAATCCACCTGATTTGCGCCTTGGCGTTAACATCGACCATGTCGCCACTGTTCGAAATGCCCGTGGTGGCATGTCGCCGGACCCGGTACGCGCCGCGAAATTGGCCGAGCACGCCGGCGCGGACGGAATCACGGCCCATTTGCGCGAAGACCGACGCCACATCTCGGATGCCGATATCGAGGCTTTGATGGACGCATTGAGCCTTCCGCTGAATTTTGAGATGGCCGCGACCGACGAGATGCAACAGATCGCGCTGCGTCATAAACCCCATGCCGTGTGTATCGTGCCGGAAAAGCGTGAAGAACGCACCACTGAAGGCGGTTTGGAAGTGGCGCGTGAAGAAAATCGACTGGCGCATTTCATCTCTCCTCTGGCTGAGGCCGGCTGCCGCGTGTCTATCTTTATTGCAGCCGACAAGCGCCAGGTTGAGGCCGCCCACCGAATCGGGGCACCCGTCATCGAGCTGCATACGGGGGCCTATTGCGACGCCCATGCCGATGAGCGCTGGGACGACCGCGATGCCGAACTGGCCCGCCTGACCGAGATGGCCGCCTTCGCAGAAGATTTGGGTCTTGAGGTCCATGCAGGTCATGGTTTGACCTATGATTGTGTCACTCCGATTGCCGCTCTGCCGCAGGTGGCAGAGCTGAACATCGGGCATTTTTTGATTGGCGAAGCGATTTTTCGTGGGCTCGACCCCGCGATTGCCGAGATGCGCCGCCTGATGCGCGCTGCTCGCCCTGTTGCCACGCCATGATCCAGCATATCGTTGCCTTGTCGCTGCGGCCTGCCGCTGAGGAAGACACGCTTTATGCCATTATGAAAAAGCTCGAGGCGCTGCGATCGGGCATCCCCGGCTTTACGGCGCTGCATCACGGCCCCAATCTCGATTTCGAACGTTTGTCTCAACGCTATTCTTACGGTTTTGTGTGCACCTTCACCGACAAGGCCGCCCTGGTCGCCTATGTCCGGGATCCGCGCCATAAGGCGTTGGCAACCCAGTTGATTTCTCTGTGTGAACCGGGACCGGGTGGCATTCTCGTGTTTGATCTGGAAACGTGATCGATCCCGATGAAGTGGATCCTGGCCGTTGTCTTTACGGTCTCGATTTCGGTCATGCGGGCACAAACCGTCACCATATGCGACTGATGGCAGAACGTTGCGCGCAATCTGGCAGAGCCGCGGGACGACACCACACTTGCGCCAGCCAACGGCAATATCCCGATTGCAGCGCGGGGGATGATCGAACCCTTCGTGGTGGCTTTTGTGTTGGCGCAATTGAGTGCTGCACGTTGACTGCCGGCGATGATCCGCAAACCGGACCCGGGTCGGATATGTTGGTTGCTGTTGACAACCTTTACAACGGCAGTTTGGTGCGAAAGATAGAGGTTGGGCGCATTCAGGTCAGCAGCGCGGTTGACGTCCGCGCCTGCTCGGTTCACGAAAGTGGGTCTTTTCGCTGTGTTCGGGGTCGTCCGATCCTGGCGCCAGGCAAAGTAAAGAATTGACGTTATGATATTGGGTATCGGCACGGATTTGGCGAATATCGAACGGATTGAGGCAACCCTTGCCCGGTTCGGCGACCGGTTTCGCAACCGTGTGTTCACCGATAATGAGCAGCGCCGCGCCGAGAGCCGCATGCAAACGGTCGAAACCTATGCCAAACGGTGGGCCGCGAAGGAAGCGTGCTCCAAAGCATTGGGCACAGGGCTGCGGATGGGCATCGCCTGGAAAGACATGGCTGTGACGAACCTTCAGACCGGCCAGCCAACCCTGCACCTTACCGGTTGGGCAGCGGAGCGTTTGGCAGCCATGACCCCGGAGGGTCACCGTGCGGTGATCCATGTCTCATTGACTGATGATCACCCTTGGGCGCAAGCGATGGTGGTGATCGAGGCGCTGCCAAACGCGATCAAGGATGTCGGCAAGCCGGGCGAATTGCCCGACCAAACCCAGACGACACCGCCTTAATCGCGCGCGCCGCGGTTGACACTGCCGCGCGGCCTGACCATGAAGCGCTGAACCGTGAGACATGCAAGGGGCGCAAGACACATGGCAACAGCGAAATCCGAAGGCGGACTTCTGGAAACAGTGAAGACCGTTGTTTATGCTTTGCTGATCGCAGGCGTTTTCCGCACGGTCTTTTTCCAGCCGTTCTGGATTCCATCAGGATCCATGAAAGAGACGCTGCTGGTCGGTGATTTCTTGTTCGTCAACAAGATGGCTTACGGCTATTCTCGCCATTCCTGCCCATTCTCGCTTTGTCCGATCTCGGGGCGACTGTTTGGTGCGATGCCCGAGCGAGGCGACATCGTGGTGTTTCGCCACCCGGTCAACGGGTCGGATTTTATCAAACGCCTTGTGGGCCTGCCCGGCGATCGCATTCAGTTCCGCGACGGTCGCATGATCCTGAACGGCGTATCGATCCAGTCCCTGCCAGATGGCGTGTTTACCGAGACATTCGAGCGTCAAGGTCCAATCGGTAATCTTCCGCGTTGTGCCAATGGACCTGTTGGCAAAGGCGGCGTCTGCGAAAAAGAACGCACGCGCGAGACGTTGCCCAGTGGGCGCAGCTATGTGACATTGAGTATCGATGACGCCGGTTTTGCAGATAACACTCGCGAGTATACCGTTCCTGAAGGTCAGTTTTTCTTCGTCGGCGACAACCGTGACAACAGTCAGGACTCGCGTTTTGTCCAAGCGGCAGGGGGCGTCGGTTTTGTGCCGTTCGAGAACCTGATTGGGCGCGCGGATCGGGTGATGTTCAGTTCGGCCGGGCGCCGGATGATTTACTTCTGGACCTGGCGCGCCGATCGCTTCTTCAAGGGTCTTGAATGAAGCTGTCCAAGGACCTTTCGGAATTTTGCGACCGGATCGGGCATCGGTTTGCCTCCCCCGATCTGTTGATCCAAGCGATCACCCATGCGTCGATGTCTTCGGGCGCGCGCGGCCACAATCAACGACTGGAATTTGTTGGTGACCGGGTGTTGAACCTTGTGATCGCCGAGGCGCTGTTTCAGGACGATCCAACCGCGTCCGAAGGCACGCTTGCGCCGCGCTATAACGCGCTTGTGCGCAAGGAAACCTGCGCCGAGATTGCCCGTGCGATTGATCTGGGCGCGGTGTTGAAACTGGGTCGTTCGGAAATGCAAAGCGGCGGCCGACGCAAGGATGCGTTGTTGGCAGACGCGCTCGAAGCGGTGATTGCGGCGATCTATTTTGACGCCGGGCTGGATGCGGCCCGCGCAATTGTGTTGGCGCATTGGGGGGAGCGGGTGAAAACCGCCGAGAGCCATGTCAGCAACTCAAAATCCGCGCTTCAGGAATGGGCGCAAGCTCTTGGTCTGCCGACCCCGGTTTATACGGAGATCAGCCGCGAGGGCCCGCCCCATTCGCCAAAATTCGTGATTGAAGCCTCGCTCAGTGATGGCCGTACTGCAACCGCTTGTGCCGGGTCGAAACGGGCCGCTGAACAAGCCGCAGCGGCGGCGCTCTTGCAGAAAGTGTCTGCCGATGTCTGACGTGACACGCGCTGGGTTTATCGCTCTGATCGGCGAGCCAAATGCCGGCAAATCCACTTTGACGAATGCCATGGTTGGGACGAAGATCTCGATTGTCACCCACAAGGTCCAAACCACCCGTGCGCGGATCCGCGGCGTTGCCATTCAGGGTCAATCGCAAATGGTTTTTGTCGATACGCCGGGCTTGTTTCGTCCGCGTCGCAGGTTGGATCGCGCCATGGTCGCCGCGGCCTGGGGCGGCGCTGCGGATGCCGATATCGTCGTGCTGATGGTCGAAGCACATCGCGGCGTCACCGATGGTGTTCAAAGCATTCTGGACGCGCTGCCCGATCATACCAACCCACAGCAAAAAGTTGCGCTCGCGATCAACAAGATCGATCGGGTACAGGCCGAGATATTGCTAAAGCTGACACACAGGCTGAACGAAATTTTTCCTTTCGTCGCGACCTTCATGATCTCGGCCGAGCGCGGTCATGGGGTCCAGGCATTGAAAGACTGGCTGGCAGAGCAGCTCCCAGATGGCCCGTTTTTATATCCAGAAGATCAGATCGCCGATCTGCCGATGCGGATGATCGCAGCAGAGCTGACCCGCGAAAAGCTGACCCTGCGTCTGCACCAGGAATTGCCGTATCAGTTGACCGTCGAGACCGAGAATTGGGAAGAGCGTTCCGATGGCTCAGCCCGTATCGATCAGGTGGTCTATGTGGTCCGTGATGGGCACAAAGGTATCGTGCTGGGCAATAAAGGCGAGACGATCAAAGCTGTGTCGATGGCGGCCCGCGAAGAGCTGACGCAGTTGATCGAACGTCCTGTGCATCTGTTCTTGCAGGTCAAAGTGCGGCCCAATTGGCTGCAAGAAGCGGAGCGGTATTCCGAAATCGGACTGGATTTCAAGGATGGCAACTAGATGGCGCGCCTGACCAGCGACATCTGGGTCAGCGCCTATTTGCAGCGTTTGCGTGCCGAGGCAATCCCGGCGTTTTTGGTTTGCAAAGGCGACGCAACGGCAGGGGCGGTGATGGTCAAACTGGCGTTGATGACCGGCCAAGCTGAGCTTTGGGCGCAACGCTTTGATTTCATCACTGAACTTCACGCATGGGCGCAAATTCAGACGGGCGACGAGGCCCAGATCGATGCGTTTATCACCCGAGAGCGATCCCGCGATCCCGATCTTTGGGTGATTGAGGTTGAAGATCCCAAAGGCCGGACTCTTTTGTCTGATGATGGCGTGTCGTCCTAAACGGTGACTTCCTGTCAGATGTCAGCGATGCCGACTGGAGTTCGTTTGAAACATCAAGAGGCCCAGGTCGCCGCTTGGATGTGGACAAGCGCGTCTGGGCTGCGCAAGGTATGGGTATGGAATGGCGAGATCAGGGCGTCGTATTGGCGGTGCGGCGGCACGGAGAAACGGCTGCGATTGTCGAAATATTTTGTGCCAAACATGGCCGTCATCTGGGCGTCGTGCGCGGCGGGGCCGGGCGGCGTATGGCCCCGATTTTGCAGCCGGGCGCGCAGCTGGATGTCACGTGGCGGGCACGCTTGTCCGAGCATCTGGGCGCATTCACGATAGAGCCCGTAAAATCCCGTGCCGCGGCGGTTTTGGATGATCCACTGGCTTTGGCGGGATTGAACGCCGTGATGTCGTTGGCAGCATTTGCGCTGCCAGAACGACAGCCTGAGGTTCGGTTTTATGCTCGGACGCAAGAGGTTTTGGCCGCCCTCGTAGCAGGCGCAGGGTGGTTGCCGTTGTATTTGCACTGGGAGATGTCGCTGCTAGACACCACGGGATTTGGCCTTGATCTGAGCAGCTGTGCCGTGACGGGGGTGTCTGAAGGGTTGGCCTATGTCTCGCCCCGGTCGGGGCGCGCGGTCAGCCAAGCCGGAGCGGGAAATTGGGTGGATCGGTTGTTGCCATTGCCGACGGGAGTGCTCGAGGATCGGCCGATGTCGGCGCGTGATGTTTCAGAGGGATTGGCGCTGACCGGTTATTTTTTAATTCATAAATTGGCCCCAGCCTTGGGAGAGCGCCCCTTGCCCCCCGCACGACAGCGATTGCTGGATCGGATTGGACCCCAGTCGCGGGCTGGAAAGCGCAGTGTTTCGCCAGCGTCATAAGGCGTCATTCTCGATCAAAAATGCAGCAGTCTGGCGAATGGAATCGCGCGGGGTGGTGAATTCGATCCCCAATATACGGCGCGCTCGCAGGTTTGAGACGCTCTGCATCACGTCCAGAAAGGGCACAACCACCCGAAGCTCTTGATCAAACCGGGCCATCAGTTTGATCAGAAAATTCGGTGCCACACGTGTGGTAATTTTGCGCGACGGATAGGCCTTTTGCAGCGTTTCGGCGACCTGATTGAACCACAAGAACCCCGAATTGGCGAGGATCCGCATCCCGTGTGTTTCGTCGTTGGTCAGCGCAGCGACATGCATCTTGGCAACATCTTTCACATCGACGATCGGGAAGCCGATTTTGGGCAGCATGGGGTCTTTGCCGCGCAACAGCCGCTGGATGATTGATACCGACGAGCCAAAAGCTGTGTCCAGCGGTGCGCCAAAGACCAGCACTGGATTGATCGTCGTCAGCGCAAGTTTGTGATCGGTTGCATATGCCCATGCGGCGCGCTCGGCTTGCAGTTTTGAGCGGCCATAAGCGCTGTTGGTGGGGTGATCGGGATCGGACCAATCTGTTTCGTCAAAGGTGCGATTTTGGGGTGGGTTGGCTTGCATCACCGCCACCGCTGAGCTGGTCAGAACAACGCGTTTGATCCCAGCGGCATCGGCCGCCGACAATGCGCGCACAGTGCCATCGACGGCTGGGCGGATCAGATCGTCTTCGTTGCGCGGTGACGTCAATGGAAACGGCGAGGCGGTGTGGATCAGCGATGTGCAGCCCGACAGCGCGTCCTGCCAGCCGTGGTCAGAGGTTAAGTCCAACACTTTGAAATCAAGCGCAAATTCGAGGTCGATATCCTCAGGCAGGTGCGGCATCACAGCCGCGCGCACTTCGTCTGCACGGGTCATGTTGCGCACCGAACCCACCACATTATGCCCCGCCAGCAGCAGCTGCAAAATGATATGTTTGGCGATATAGCCGCTCGCCCCTGTTACGAAAACCTTGCTCGTCATGTCTTACCCCTAAATTTTTGTCTTAAGGGCCAAGTCTGTCACAAAGTGTCAATGCTGCATCGCCGTTACGGGTTTAAAAATCTTGGACCGGTGCGAAAAAACGCGTCATCGCGAGCGGGTGCTGCAGGGCCATCGCTCCCTAGTCCAACAGTCGCCGTGCGATCACCTGGGCCTGGATTTCCGCAGCCCCTTCGAAGATGTTCAAGATGCGTGCGTCACATAGAATGCGGCTGATTTTGTATTCTAGCGCAAATCCGTTGCCGCCATGGACCTGCAAACCGTTATCGGCCGCCGCCCATGCCACACGCGCGCCCAGCAATTTTGCCATTCCGGCCTCTAAGTCGCAGCGTCGGCCCTCGTCTTTCTCGGCGGCGCTGAAATAGGTCAACTGTCGCGCAATCATGATTTCGACCGCCATCATGGCCAGCTTGCCCGACACACGCGGAAAGGCGATCAAAGGTTTGCCGAACTGTTTGCGGTCCTGGGCGTACTGCATTGATATATCCAGTGCGCTCTGAGCGACGCCAATCGCACGTGCTGCGGTCTGAATGCGCGCGCTCTCAAAGGTCTCCATCAATTGTTTGAAGCCTTTGCCTTCTTCACCGCCGAGCAGATTCTCGCTTTTTACCGCAAAGCCGTCGAACGCCAACTCGTATTCCTTCATACCGCGATAGCCCAGCACCTCGATCTCACCGCCGGTCATGCCGTCGGTGGGAAACGGCACCTCTTCGGTACCAGGGGTTTTCTCAGCCAGGAACATCGACAGGCCGCGGTGGTCGGTGCTGTTAGGATCGGTCCGCGCCAACAATGTCATCACTTGGGTGCGTGTTGCATGGGTGATCCATGTCTTGTTGCCCGTGATCTCGTAATCGCCGTTGTCTTGCTTGGTCGCTCGGGTGCGCAGGCTGCCCAGATCGGACCCAGTGTTGGGCTCGGTGAACACGGCAGTTGGCAAGGTTTCAGCGCTTGCGAGCTGAGGCAGCCATTTTTGTTTTTGCGCTTCCGTGCCACCGCAAATGATCAGCTCAGCGGCAATTTCTGAGCGTGTCGCCAGCGAGCCGACACCTATATAGCCGCGCGACAATTCCTCGGACACAACGCACATCGAGGCCTTTGATAAGCCAAAGCCGCCGTATTCTTCCGGGATTGTCAGGCCAAAAACGCCCATGTCCGCAAGGTCTTTGATGATCTCCATGGGGATCAGCTCATCCTTGAGGTGCCACTCATGGGCAACGGGTTCAACTTTTTCGACGGCAAAGCGGCGAAATTGTGCGCGGATCATTTCCAGGTCTTCGTCCAAACCAGAGGCGCCCACGGTCACCTCGGCCGCGCGCTCTTGCATCAGCTCGACCAGTCGGGTTCGTGCGGCTTGGGTGTTGCCGGTTTGGGTCAGTGTCGTGATTTCAGGGGTCATCAGGTTGCGTTGGTCGTCTTGGCTCAACCCCAGATCTTGCAAGCGCAAAATTTCGCCCTGGCTCATTGGGATGCCGCCGTAGATCTGCCAAAGATACTCGCCAAAGGCGATCTGGTGGATCAGCGCTTCGACCTCTCCAAACTTACCATCTGCAGTCAACCGGGCGGCCCAGGCCTGCATCTGGCGCAACGATTCAGTGTATGTCGCCAGCCAAGCCAAGCCATGGGCTTGGGTTTGATTCGCCTCGATCAAGGCGGCTGAAACGCGCCCATCTGTTGTCACCGTTGCCCGCAGATGCGCGCGCGCGGTCTCGAACAGCGCTTCGACCCGGCCGACCGCCACTTGGGTTAAATCCAGCAAGTTCGGCAACAATATCGGGGTCGTCATCATTGCCTGGCTTTGTCCATCATGTGGCATCTTTTGTCTCCGACTCGAGGGCAGCACGCTTGTGCGACCTGAAATAAGTTGTTTGCAGGTGCAGCGCAACAAAAATTCGCTCACGGTATTTTTCCCGCAGCTTTATAACTCCCTCAGGCAGGGCCCCTCTGGTGGTCAATGTCCAAAGCGGCCTATTTTTGATAAATTGTGCATATCCAGATCCGGCTATTTTGTGTGATCCTGCCGTCACCGCCGCGCTGAGCCGTCTGGTGCCGCACTTTTCGCCTCGCATCAAACGAGACCTTCGCATTGACGACGCCCGTGGCGCACGCGCAATGCTGCCGGTTGCCCACACGCGGGACGCGCGGGGTATCAAAGGTCCAGAGCCCCCGCGATCCGCTGAATTTTCTATTTCAACGCAGATACTTATCCGATTGCAGCGGCTTTGACATCTTCGTCAATGAACGGCGCATATTTTTCAAAGTTTTCCGCAAACATATCAACCAGCTTAGCGGCCTGAACGTCATATGCCTGCGCATCTGTCCATGTGCTACGAGGATTGAGCAGACTGTCCTCGATGCCATCTAAGGTCAGAGGCACATCAAAACCAAAATGCTCGTCTTTGCGGAATTTGCCTTTGTTTAGAGTGCCATCCAGCGCCGCTGTTAGCAATCTGCGGGTCGCAGTGATTGGCATCCGAGACCCGGTTCCATACGCCCCCCCGGTCCAGCCGGTATTCACTAACCAGCAGGTTGCCCCATGTTTGGCGATTTTGTCACGCAACAGGTTGCCGTAGACTTCTGGTCGACGCGGCATGAATGGCGCCCCGAAACAAGTTGAAAACGTTGGTTCTGGCTCAGTCACGCCCCGCTCTGTGCCCGCAACCTTGGAGGTAAAGCCGGAGAGAAAATGGTACATCGCTTGCGCTGGGGTCAGCCGTGCAATCGGCGGAAGTACACCAAATGCATCGCATGTGAGCATGATGATGTTCTTCGGATGACCGCCCAAAGCGCTGTCGGACGCATTTGAAATATAATCGAGCGGGTAGGCACAGCGCATATTTGCTGTCAGACTATCGTCTTTGAAATCAAGCTCCATGCTCTGTTTATCATAGACCATATTTTCAATCACAGTGCCGAATTTTTCTGTTGTTGCAAAGATTTCCGGCTCGGCCTCGGCGCTGAGATTGATCGTTTTGGCGTAGCATCCCCCTTCAAAGTTAAAAATCCCCCGATCCGACCAGCCGTGCTCATCATCGCCAATCAGCACCCGGTTTGGATCGGCAGAAAGCGTTGTCTTGCCCGTGCCCGACAGGCCAAAAAACACAGCAGCATCCACAGGGTTTCCGATCGCGTGATTGGCTGAGCAATGCATCGCCATCACATTTTTCTCGGGCAAAATGTAGTTCAACAGGGTGAAAACCGATTTTTTGTTCTCGCCGGCATATTCTGTACCACCGATCAGGATCAGCCTTTTTTCGAAATTCAGCGCTATAATCGTTTCAGAGCGACACCCGTGTCTTACAGGATCCGCTTTGAAGCTTGGACAATTTACGACTGTGAATTCGGGGATGAAACTGTCAAGTTCATCTCGCGCGGGCCGTCGCAGGAGATGGCGGATGAAAAGACTGTGCCATGCCAGCTCGGTGACCATGCGTACATCCAGCCGCAGTTGCGGGTCGGCCCCGCCATAGAGATCTTGGACGTGGTACTCTTTGCCTTTCATATGCTCGAGCATATCGGCATGCAGCCTATCGAACCCCTGCGGTGACATTTCGGCAATGTTGTCCCACCAGACGGTGTTTTCCGTGCTGCCGCTGCGGACAACGTGTTTATCTTTTGGGGACCGGCCCGTAAATTTGCCGGTGGTCACCAAAAATGCGCCACCTTTTCCGAGTTTGCCCTCATCATTCTTCACAGCAACTTCGATAATTTGCGGCTCGAGCAAGTTATAATAAACCGCGCCGAGTCCCGAAAATCCCTGACTTTCAAGCGTCTGGTTTGGGTTCACCCGTCCGATGGTCATATTTTTGCTCCTAGTTGTCTGACATCCAGCTCAGAGCTGGTGCCTCATGTGGTTTTGCGTGCCGCCACGCGCCGGTGACTGCCGGTTGGCTATAGCATGGCACTTTGAGAGCGAAACAGGCAGGAGCGGTACCGTTAGCGCAATCAAACGGATGATAGCGCCATCTATTCGCGCCATCTGTGAAAATGAACGGAGTTTTAACTCAAATACCGTGTCATAGCCGCCGCGCCATCTGGTGATTCGTAAGTTTGCAGTTGATTCTTTTCGGGAACGGAACAAAGTATGGGCTAAAAATAAAAGACATCGCAGCAGTATAAGGAACTCGCCCATGTCGCGGATCGCGTTGGTTGATGATGATCGCAATATCCTTACGTCCGTTTCCATCACGTTAGAAGCCGAAGGCTTTGAGGTGGAAACTTACAATGACGGGCAGTCCGCACTGGACGCCTTTAATCGCCGCATGCCTGAGCTTGGGGTTTTTGATATCAAAATGCCTCGAATGGATGGGATGGATCTGCTTCAACGGGTTCGACAAAAATCCAAGATGCCAGTGATTTTTCTGACCTCGAAGGATGATGAAATCGACGAGGTTCTGGGGTTGCGCATGGGGGCGGATGACTACATGCGCAAACCGTTTTCCGAGCGTTTGCTGGTTGAACGGATCCGCGCTCTGCTGCGTCGCCAAGAGGCGTTGGCGATGGATGATGGCGAGATCGACGAAAGTAAAATCATGGTGCGGGGTCAGCTGACCATGGACCCTCTGCGCCATGCCGTCACTTGGAAAGGGCGCGACGTTGCCCTGACTGTAACGGAGTTCTTGTTGCTTCAAGCGCTGGCGCAACGCCCGGGTTTTGTCAAAAGCCGCGATCAGTTGATGGATGTGGCTTACGACGACCAAGTTTACGTAGATGATCGTACAATTGACAGCCATATCAAGCGTTTACGGAAAAAAATGCGAATGTCTGATGATGATTTTGGAGCAATCGAAACGCTGTATGGCATTGGGTATAAGTATAACGAAGAATGACACTGGTTCCTGATATGGACGGTCAATCAGACGGATCTAGCGAGCGTTCGCCCAAGCTGATCGACAAAGTGGTCCGTTCCAGACGGCGTCCGCCTGCGACAGATGTTGTGCTGGGTGAAGACTGGGAAATGCCGCGCGGCATTGCCGATGTCGAGCTGCGAGACAGTCGCGCCAAGCGAGGTATGATCTCGCTGAACAAATCTCCGTTGGCGCGCAAGATCATCACCTTCAATCTGTTGGCGCTGGTGATTTTGATGGCGGGTGTTTTGTACCTCAACCCGTTTCGCGACAGTCTTGTTTTGCAGCGTGAACAGGGCCTGTTGTTTGAGGCAAAACTTGTTGCAAATGTCTTCGAGACCCAGATTGAAAGTCTCGAAAGCGACAATGTGTTCGATCCGGTCGCCGTTGCGGAGGGATTGGATATTGCGCCGTCGGTTACTTTGTATGTTTTTGACACCAAAGGTGTTTTATTGGCCGATATCAAAGGCGCGCCGCTGCCCAACATCAACGGGATGTCAAATTATGGCGACGGGCGGTCAACCCTTATTACGGATTTTTTAAACAAAGTTTGGACGTTGATTTCAACGCTCGTTGTACAAGATAATTTGCCGATCAACAGCCAAAGCGAAGATCATGCCCGTGGGCTTTTGGAAACGGTTTTGTCCGGCAAAACAATGGTGCAGAATGCCATCGACGGTGCAGGCAGCCATGTGTTTGCGGTCGGCACTCCGATTGAGCTGAATGGCCAGGTGATTGGGGCCGTTGCTTTAACCACGGCAGCAGGTGAGATCGACCAACTTGTCCAACGCGAACGTGAGCAGGTTTTGCAAATGTTTTTTATCGCCTTGATGGTCTCGATCGGGCTTTCGCTTGTCCTGGCATCAACGATTGCCAATCCGCTATCTGATCTGGCAGCGGCTGCGGAATTGGGGCGTGATCGCAACGCTCGCAAGATGACGCCAGGCCGCATTCGTATTCCTGACCTGACCGCGCGCCCTGATGAGATTGGCCGCCTCTCGGGTGCGTTACGAGGCATGGTATCAGCACTCTATGATAGGATTGACGCGAACGAACAATTTGCGGCCGATGTCGCCCATGAGATCAAGAATCCGTTGGCTTCGCTGCGGTCGGCGACCGGCACATTGGCCAATGCAACCCGTGATGATCAACGGACCCGATTGATGGAAGTGATCCAGCATGATGTAAAGCGTCTAGATCGCCTGGTGTCGGATATTTCCAATGCGTCGCGGCTTGACAGTGAACTGGTGCGCGAAGAAGAGGAAACTTTTGATCTTCTTAAGATGCTGAAAAATCTGACGGATTTTCATTCTAAAGATGCTGCAAGCAAGGGTGTTGATTTCATCTCCGATGTGCCCAAAACGCCCATTCGGATCCAAGGATTGGAGCCGCGCCTTGCGCAGGTATTCGTGAACCTTGTGACCAATGCGGTGTCGTTTTGTGAGGAAGGCGATGCGGTCCGCCTCTGGGTCCGTCAGCGCGACAATCGCGTTTTGGCGGTCGTTGAGGATACCGGCCCGGGCATTCCTGAAGCCGCGCTGAACAAAATTTTCACGCGATTTTATTCGGAGCGGCCCGAAAGACAATTTGGTGATCATTCGGGCCTTGGTTTGGCGATCTCGAAGCAGATTGTTGAAGCACATGGCGGCGTGATCTGGGCTGAAAACATTCTGCCCACCCGCGCGGACCCGACATCAGAGCCGCTCGGCGCACGTTTTGTCGTCGGCTTGCCTGTGTAATGGTCGAGCCAGTCGATACGGATCCGCGTTTGTTGCAGATCAGCACAGTGCTCAGCGAACGTTCGTTGTGCTTGCATGCAACTTGCGTGCGGGCGTTTGGCAAAGGCCTTCTTTTGATCGGACCATCGGGGTCGGGCAAATCCGATATTGCGTTGCAATTAATGGCCTATGGCGCCGAACTGGTGGCTGATGATCAGACCATTCTAGCGTCTCTGAACGAACAATTGATCGCGTCCTGCCCAGAAGAAACTCTCGGTAAGATCGAAGCGCGTGGCATGGCGCTTTTGAGGGCAAACATGGCCCCACGTGTCATGGTTTCCACGATGGTTTATCTTGATCACATTGAGTCAGATCGGCTGCCCGCGCCCAAAACCATCCAGATTTTGGGCCATCCGGTCCGGCTGTTCTATAAATCTCCGAGTGGAGCTTTTGCCGCGTCTGTGTTCCAATATCTCAGGGTCGGGGAAATCACCACATGAGTGGGCCTGCATGATACATGCGGTTTCAAAGGATCCGCTGCAGTCTCCATTGCGCTTAATCCTCGTCACTGGGCCATCGGGGGCGGGGCGGTCAACCGCCATTCGAGCGCTTGAAGACATGTCGTTCGAGGCAATTGATAACTTGCCGCTGTCATTTCTGCCGCGCCTGCTGGATATGCCGGATCAGACGCGACCATTGGCGGTGGGTATTGATGTTCGAACGCGGGATTTTTCGGTCGAGATGATGCTTGAAACGCTGGATTTGCTGCGGCAGCGTTTCGACGTGGATCTTGAGTTGTTGTTCATCGACTGCCGCGCCGAGGTGCTTTTGCGCCGGTTCTCGGAAACCCGTCGGCGCCACCCTTTGGCACCTGTTGAAACACCTGCCCAGGGCATTGACCGCGAGTTGGATTTGATGGAACCGATCCGCACGCGCGCCGACCATCTGATTGATACGTCGGAAATGACGTTGCATGATCTGCGGGCGGAACTTTCGCGCACATTTGCGCGGCAGGATACCACCGGTCTTGCAGTGTCGGTGGTTTCTTTTTCCTATAAGCGTGGTGTGCCACGCGGGGTCGATATGATCTTTGACTGTCGGTTTTTGCGTAACCCCTATTGGGACACTGATTTGCGAGAACAAGACGGCCGAGATTCTGATGTCGTGTTATATATTCAAAAAGATCAAAGGTTTTCGGCATTTTTGGCTCAGGTCACGGATCTATGTGCTTTGCTCTTACCGGCGTATAAAGAAGAGGGGAAATCTCATCTTTCGATTGGGTTTGGCTGTACCGGTGGACAACATCGAAGCGTCATGATGACCGAGCATTTGGCGCAGGGGCTTGCAGGTTTGGGATGGCAGGTGTCAAAAAGGCACCGTGAGCTGGACCGTGTCGGATTGTAGCCGCCGCAAAGCTGAACCATTGAGAAGAGCAGGACAGTCACTTGATTGGAATTGTTATCGTCGCGCATGGAGGTTTGGCTCGCGAATATTTATTGGCGGTCGAGCATGTTGTCGGCGCGCAGAGCTGTTTCGTGACGGTTGCGATCCATGCCGATCACGATCGTGGCGAAAAGGAACGTGAGATCTGCGCTGCCGCAGACTGCGTCGATCAAGGTGATGGCGTGATCGTAGTGACTGATATGTACGGGGGCTCGCCGTCGAATCTGTCGTTGTCTGCCTGCAATCCTGTGGATCGTCAGATTATCTACGGCGCGAACCTGCCAATGTTGATCAAACTGGTAAAATCCCGACATCTAAGTGTTTCTCAGGCTGTTGAGGCGGCAACCGATGCCGGACGAAAATATATCGATAGCTGTCAAGTTGGTGCGAAAACCTAGAGGAGAGAGAGCATGGTGGAACGCACGCTGGAAATTGTGAATGAAAAAGGCCTGCATGCACGCGCATCTGCGAAATTTGTAGAATGCGTTGAAGGGTTCTGTGCCGATGCTGAGGTGACCCGCGATGGAATGTCAGCACCGGGGGATTCGATCATGGGCCTGTTGATGCTTGGCGCATCGCGCGGCATGTCGATCCAGGTGACAACTCGTGGGGATGATGCAGATGCATTGGCGGACGCCCTGGCGAAACTTGTGGCTGAGAAATTTGGTGAAGAGTTTTAAGCAATTTGGCGTGGTCGCGGGCAGCTGAAAATTTGATGACACGCGGCAAAGCGTTTCAACTTTTTGTTGAATGAAAGGGAATTCGCATGAGGCATCGCTTCTGAGTCACCCTGTTCAGGAGGATCAGTTCATACCCAACCCGCTTTTTGCCGACGTTCATGCCCGTTTTGAGATGCTCTTTGCCCAAGGTCTGACAGGTCGAGAGATGAGCTGTCGGTGGATGATTTCAGCGGCACCGGCGTCATGTTCTTGTCAAAGGCTCAAGCAGGGGCTTTGCCTGACACCAGCCGTTCATCCGCGCAACACCGGTTGTGGAAGGCTCGCGCCGTCCCATGGCTTTTGAGTCGCGTTGATCGATAAAAAGATCCGTGCGTCATTGGGCCGGTTTGGATTTCTGAGACTTTTGAGACGATTTTGGCCTTCCCTTGGAACAGGGTTTTGAAATCACTCAAGCCATCAGATGTATCAGATTGACGTCAGCTGGATGTTGTCGGCGGCTTTGAGGAGGGTCTGCCCGATCGTGGCCATCGCCAGTTGGGGCGTGGGTTTTGGCCTGCCCGAAACAGCGGGCGCGGTGCGGACCGAAGAGGCGTTTCATCGTGCCAAAGCAGTGCTCGACCCGGAAGCGGCGTTTGGAGATCAGCTTGTTGAACCCCTTCTTGGAGGCGCGGAGCGGGCGGTTGCGTGCGGCCTTGCGCATGATCCCGTCGCGATGCTTGCCGCGCAGCCTCTCGCGATTGGCCTTGCTGGCATAGGCTTTGTCGGCCAGCACCCGCCGGGCGCTGGCCCCTTCGATCATACACCCGAGCTCCGGACGCGCTGTGCGGCGCGGTTGGCGGGCGTGGCGCGCATCTTGTCGATGAAGCCTTCCTCATCAGCGCGGGCGAAGGCCTCGTAACCGAGCGTGGATTTGGACCCCTTCCGGACCCATCTTGCGTCCGGATCGGCGCTGACATGCACGTCATGCAGAGGTCCTCTTGATCGAAACCCAGTCCAAGACCGCCCCTCCGACCTGTCCCAAAATTGCGGACCTGTCCGGTCATATGGGGACCCAGCGCATTTTGCAGGGGTCTTTAAGACGCGATGCTCGACTGAGGAAGCGGCTGCGTGAACGTCCTCATCGACCAGCTGACCGCCCTGAGGCGGCATGGACTGGCAGCTTGCGCCTCTGATTTGGCGCGCCGCACGCAAGCCACCAAGTTTGAGAACAGCGATAAAGCCGCTGATCGACGCCGAAACTGTAGAGCGGCGGGGGCGCTCCATCCAATATCATGCGCATCGCGAAGTACCCCGATCACAAGGACTTCGCCACCGTCGATTATGGCGCCGCCACCGTCACCCTGACCCAGACCGAACCGTTCTGCACAGGCCAGTTCACCGCAGCGGCACATACCCTCATTTTGGTGGGCCGAATAGGCACGGGCAAAACCCACATCGCCATCGCGCTCGCAACCACGCTGATCAACAATGGCAATAAGGCCTGCATGTTCCATGCCGTCGATCTGATCCATGCCCTGATCAAGGCACAGACCCAGGGCAATGCAGGAAAGATTGTCCGTCAACTCTCGGCCCTCGACCGCGTCATCATCACGACGGACCGAGCGTTCACGGAATCGGTCTCGGTCTTCTGCGATGCCGGGATAACACCCGCGCTGCTGGATCGCGGTGCGCATCTTTACGCGATCATCGAAGTCGGCAATTCCCTGGACCGGTTCGCCCAGAGCAAACACCACACAAAAAAACGTCCCGCAAACAAAGCCACGAAGGGTGGGGCAAATCTAAACGCTGAAACCGGGCCCGTTTTGAAGCTTACTGACCCGAATCCATAGTGGACCCAATTGGCCCCTACCCAATCCCTATGGACCTGCCTATAGTGGCTGTGGATAGAGT
>JBELMC010000056.1:0-17549 GCA_042096155.1 Dinoroseobacter sp. | reverse complement strand
AACGCGTGGTCTTGCCGCATCGGTTCCTGTAAAATTCTGTGTATGTCCAGGTCTTTACGGAGCCTTGCGGAGCGCCAGTACAGCGTTTAAGCCGCCGAACGCAAATGCGTTGGACAGGGTGACAGACACCTTCGCATCGCGCGCTTCGTTGGGTACAACATCCAAAGCGCATTCAGGGTCGGGTTCCTGATATCCAATTGTTGGGGCGATCACGCCGTCTCTCAGCGCCATGATACAGGCCAGCAATTCGACAGCTCCTGTGCCGCCAATCAAATGTCCATGCATCGACTTTGTTGACGACATCATGACCCGGTCGGCGTGATGGCCCAGCGCATCAGCGACCGCCGCACATTCTGTCTTATCATTCGCGGCTGTTCCTGTGCCGTGGGCATTGATATAGCCCACGTCTTCGGCCGAAATCTGCGCATCTTGCATGGCACCGACGATCGCCCGGGCCGCACCTTGCTTTGACGGCATAACAATATCAGCAGCGTCCGAGCTCATGGAAAAGCCGATCACTTCCGCCAGAATTTCCGCGCCTCGGGCTTTGGCGTGGGCATAATCTTCGAACACGAAGATACCGGCCCCTTCACCTTGCACCATCCCATTTCGATTGGCGCTGAATGGTCGGCATGCGTCTTTCGACATAACCCGCAGGCCTTCCCAGGCTTTCACACCGCCAAAACACAGCATGGATTCCGAACCGCCCGTCACAATGACCTTGGCTATACCGGCGCGAATAAATTGAAAGGCCTGCCCCATGGCGTGGTTCGATGACGCACATGCAGTCGCAACCGTAAAACTTGGGCCTTTCAGGTTATGGGTCATCGAGACATGGCTCGCAGCGGCATTGTTCATCAGTTTGGGAACAACAAAGGGATGGACTCTGTTTTTTCCCTCTTCGTAGACTGTGCGGTAGTTTTCGTCCCACGTTGTCACACCACCGCCGGCGGTTCCAAGGATAACTCCGGATTTTGCCGCAAGGTCTCCGGCAAAACTGAGGCCAGATTGGGCGATGGCTTCTTGCGCGGCAATCAATGTAAACTGGGTAAAACGGTCAAAAAGCACAATCTGTTGGCGATTAAATTTCGCCTCAGGATCATAATTTTGAACCTGACCGCCGATGCGGATTGACAGACGGTCCACATCCCTGAAGGCCAAGCTCTTGATTCCGCAACGGCCATTCGCAAATGCATCAAGTGTATCTGGAACGTTCGTGCCGAGCGCGTTGATCGTGCCCTGCCCAGTGATCACAACGCGGTTCATTTTGCTATTTTTGCTCGTCCACAAGCCCCGTTACGGCCTTCACGATGGCCGCGACGCTTGAGATATCAAAATCGCTTTCACTGGGCGCATTGGCGTTGAAGGGGACCTGAATATCAAAAGCTTCCTCAATGGCAAAAATAGATTCCACCAAACCGATAGAATCAATTCCCAAATCGGCAAGCGATGCGTCAAGTTTTACATCTGAAATTTCGAGCAGCGCCTGTTCGGCGATAATCTCAATCACCTTATTCTGCACATCTGACGTCATGATGACCCCCTTGAAACTTCTTTGATCTCTTAGTCCGTCCGACTCGTTTTGGGAACCGCTTTTTCCAATGCGTCAACCCGTGCAAACAGCCGTGGCAAACGGCGTAAGGCTTTGTAACTTGCAACTTGGCTGTCCATTTTCATCGCTGGGCTGCCCATCAAAACGCGGCCCTTGGGGGCATTTGTAAAAATTTTCGTCGCACCGCCAGCGACCACATCATCCCCAATAGTGATATTGTCACTGACACCACATTGGCCACCAAGCACGACCCGGTGTCCAATTTTTGCCGATCCCGCGACGCCGACTTGACCGCATAGAAGCGTATCCTCTCCGACCTGTACATTGTGACCGAGATGGACCAAGTTATCCAATTTTGTACCACGGCCGATCCTTGTATCGGCGACAGTGCCTCGGTCTATCGCGCAATTGGCGCCAATTTCGACATCATCACCGATGTCGACACTTCCCAAACTATGAATCCTTGTCCAAGATTGGTTTTCGATGTCTTTGCGGTCCCCAAGGGTTTCTCGGACCTGCTCAACGGCAGATTTCTCAGGCGTGACAAAGGAAAAACCGTCGCAGCCAATCACCGCACCGGAATGAATAATCACGCGGTGTCCGATATTCACACGCGCCCCGATGCGCGCGCCAGCGGCGATTGTTGCATCATCGCCCAATGTCACCCCTTCGGCGATGCTGACATGTGACGCAATCTGTGCATGGGCTCCTATTTTTGACCGGCGCCCGATCACGACAAAAGCTGCAATGGCTGCCCCATGGGCGATCTCGGCTGTCGGATCGACAACGGCCATGGGATGAATCCCCAATGGAATATCTGGTCCGGGGTCGAACAGCTTGGACAAGCCTGCCATGGCCAATCTTGGTCGTGCCACAAAGATCGCTGCTTGCAAACCCATCGACTGCCAATCGGCGCCCTCCCAGACCAAAGCCGCTTTCGCTTGGCCAGCCGCCAACATTGCCGCGTATTTTTCGGACATTGCCAAAGCCAACGCGGTCGGGCCCGCGCTTTGCGGCTCAGACGCATGCGAAATCGTCAGATCGCCATGTCCGGCAAAACGTGCACCGAGAGACGACGCGATAGAGGCAACAGTATGATGTTTCATTTTTGCATGTTCACAGAAAATCGCAGGGACCGAAAGACTGCAATTGCGGCATAAGGTGACGCAAAATATCAGCCGCGTCAGCTTTGAAGCGCGCGGACAGAAACGCCCAAGTTTTGCAGAGCAGACCAAAGCCGTCCATCGCGCCCATAAACATCTGCACGAAACTGCAATCTGCCTCGAGCAGGCGCGAACACCGTCTTGTAGGTGATATGAACTGGCACATGATCTTCAATGTTGACTTGGGTTTCTGTGCCAGTGCTTAGAACAGACTGGAAGAATGTTTTGGGATCTGGCTCTTGCGCCGATAAAATTTCATAGCCGAATTCGAATGGGCGTGCCAAGCGGATACAGCCGGACGAATGGGTCCTGACTTCTGTGTCAAACAAGGTCTTTGCCGGGGAGTCGTGCAGGTATATATTCCAACGGTTTGGAAACATAAACTTCACCAGACCAAGTGCGTTTTGGTCTGACGGCGGTTGGCGCATGTTGTACGGAAAATTTCGCGCGTTGTAAGCATTGAAGTTCACCGAGGAGCGGCTGACCTGTTGCCCAGCGTCGTCATAAAGTTCGAGATAAGCATTGGCATTTGGATCGCTTTGCATATTGGGCAGATATTCCTTGGTGGCGATCGAGCGCGGAACATGCCAGGTTGGATTGATCACCATATGCTCCATCTCGTCGGAAAATTCGGGCGTTTGTTTGTCCACGCGCGCACGCCCGACCACGGCAACAGTCTCGAAGGTGACTTTCCCGTGATCAACAATTTGGGCATGAAAATCGACGATATTCACCATGACATGACGTTGGCCAAGACCGTTTTCGAAATTGATCCACCGTTCGCGTTCAAGTCCAACAATGACAGATTGTAGGCGGGTCAAAGGGTCAATGTTGATCTGACGGATGGTTGCTGCACCGGCCACGCCATCGGCTTCGAGGCCGTGATCGTTTTGGAATTGATAGACCGCGCGTTCGAGAACGGAATCATATGTCGCTGTGGCACGTGCTTCCAAATATCCCATTTTAATCAAACGGTTTCGCATCTCTACAACGGCGGCTCCGGTTTCTCCAGGGCGCAAAGAGGTCGCGCGGATCTGCGGGCCCCAACCGCCTTGGGTCAAGATGGCTTCCAGATCCATCTTGGCTTTCAGAAGACGCGTATAGGCAGGCGACGCTGGGATCAAAGATCGCATAAATGCGTATGGGTTGCTGTCGCGCAACTGCGCCAGTTGCGCTGCAACAGCACGACGCGGCAAACGACGCACTATTCCCTCATCGACGGTTTCAGGTTCCAATATACCAGTTTGTAAATCCCGCGCGTAACGCAAAAACAGCTTTGTGGCCTCGATCTCGGCAAAGCCGCGCTGTCGCTCCGACACGATATTTGAGAAAATTTTACGTAAATCGCTGACCGCGTATCGGCGCACAGGAAGCCCATGGTCCCCGGCAAACCGCAACGCATTGGCCAACGCCCTTCGGCGATCAAGACTGTCGGCATCTGTCCAAATCGCCTCATAGTTGTTTTCGCGGTAGAATTGCGCGATTTGATCATGGCTCGCAGCGCCTTCGGCGACGGCTTGTTTAAACGCAGTGACTTGGGCGACACCGGGTGACAGCATCAGCACCAGCAGCATAAGGCCGCCGATGGTCCGCGTCACGGCACGGAACATGCTGATATTCTTTATAAAAATCATTCGATATCCTTTATCGAGCCCGCTGCAAAACAATTTACATATTTTGGTTATCCGTTCTTTCACATTCACGTGTTAGGCTTAAAGAACGACAAAATTTCGATCTATCTGCGACGGACATGCAACACCGTATAACGGTCTTGCATGGCGCATGACACGCAATTTTTTGCCGATGTTGGAGAAACCGACAATGCTGATTAACCACAAATGCTTTCGTATTTACCAAATTTGTGTCATAACCCCCGGCAACTGGGACAGACTGTGAAAAAGGTCGGTGATAACGGCCTGGTAAAACGGGGCAGACATATGACTTCAAAGAGCGACGCCTGGATGACGCGCCGCGGTGTGATCGGAGCATTCGCGGCGACTGCGGTCGCGGCCGCACCTTTTTACGCGAATGCAGCAAACTTTCTTCGCGGCTCTGGTGATGTTCGTCGAATAAAGATGTTTTCTGGTCGCACCGGCGAGCGGATTGACACGATCTACTGGATTGAGGGCGAGTACGTCGAGGAAGCGGTGCATGAAGTCAATTACTTCATGCGCGATTGGCGTCGTGACACCTATATCGAGATGGATCGCCGTAACATTGATATCATGGCGGCGGCACATCGGCTTATGGACACCGACGAGCCCTATATGTTGTTGTCTGGCTATCGCTCCCCGGAAACCAACGCGATGTTGCGCTCCCGCTCTCGCGGTGTCGCTAAGAACTCGCGCCATATGAAGGGCGAAGCCGCAGATCTTCGGCTAAATGGTCGTTCTGTTTCGCAAATGGGCCGTGCGGCAGCCGCGCTAGGATCTGGCGGTGTTGGCCGATATTCTCGGTCGAATTTCGTTCATATGGATTGCGGACCGACCCGCGTTTGGGGCAGGTGACGGAACCAACGTTCCTATCCTGACAAGAAACGATACTTAGAAGATGGTGGACCTGTCTGGGTTTTTTTGCCGCTCTGATTGCGCACTTATGCAGCCGTTTCTTCGAAGACGAACGGGCTTTTCAATGCCAATGCCAATGCGAATGCCAAGCGCCTTCGGCGCGGACTGTAGAAGCCATCGACGTATTCAAAAGCGACCGTCTCGCCTTCGAAGCGGCCTCAATAGGGTAGTACAGCATCAGCTGAATTTCCCTTCGCAGACCATTCATTTGCTGTGCAAGCGGCACCAAGCACTCCACGAAAAGGCTGGACCTTCGGCGCATCGCATCCCGAAAGCAGTGCCAAGGCAGCAATGGGCGCAATTCGCAACACCAAAGACATCTTCAGCTGCTGCATGGCGTCACCATCACGCCGGCGTCCTCGATCGCGTCAAAGACGTTCATACGCTGGGTGAGCGGTACGAGAGGCGCAGAAGGGTTCGGGCGCAGCCATGCTGAGACATACAATGTTTCAATTGGTGCCCCTGTCTGGCATCCGCCGATAACGGCGATTGACAACATCCCTTCGCCCGTGGTGCCAGCCGCGCGCAATGTTCTGATCTTGGCCTGAGCGGCTGCAACGTTTTCCGCCGCCACGCCAGTAAGCAGCGTTCTTTCGCGTGCAGAGATGACTGCCGCTGGTCACGCCGCGCGGAGATTGTCCCGATGGTTGTGGGCCGTGCCATTTTGGGGGGGTGCCGCACACGCTTGCCATATTGATTACAATGGTCCATGTCGGTCCCGATCAGAACGTCTTGAACTTCGCATTTGGAAGCCCGCAGACTCAATCGCTCTTGCCGCGCTTGTGGCAGCGTTTCTTGCCGAGGTTCTGACACTCGTCACTGCACTATGGAAATATCACAAGGAGATCGTTTGAGATGGCCATTGGGGTTTGGCTCGACGTGATGCTTGCCAGACGCAAGATGACCTCCCGGTCGCTCGCAGCCCGGATCGAGATCGCCGAACACAACCTGTCAACGCTCAGATCAGGCCGGGTGCGGGAGCGTATCGCTTGGTCCTTTCGGGCGCGCAGCAGACTTTCACTGATGTTAAGCGTCAACTCTACTGTAAGGGTTTGAGATTGCAGAGGCGCCGCTTCCGTCAGACCAATTCGCGAACCTTCAAACGCACCAGGCGGTTGTCTTTACGGGCGACAACTTCGAATCTGAACCCGTGAAAACTAAACACCTGGCCTTGGGTTGGAATAGATTGCGCTTCATGGATCACCAAACCTGCAACGGTATTGGCTTCATCATCCGGCAAGTTCCAATCGGTTGCGCGGTTTAAGTCGCGAATTGTCATGCCGCCATCAATTAAATAGCTGCCATCTTCCGCCGTCCGTAAGGTGTGCTCAGCCACTGTCGGGTCAAATTCATCTGTGATTTCGCCGACGATCTCCTCGAGGATATCTTCGAGCGTTATTAAGCCCTGCAATGCACCATATTCATCCACCACCAGTGCAAAATGGGTGTGGCGCTTCAAGAACTGCCGCATCTGATCGTCAAGCGTCGTCGTTTCTGGCACGAAATAAGGCGGGATCGCCACGTCCGTCACTTTGAAAACCGACAACGCTGCGACACTGGCCTCGGGGCCACGCATCAATTTATCCATTGCCCGCAGCAAATTCTTTGCGTGAATGACGCCGACGATGTTTTCTGGGTCCTCGCGAAAGATCGGCAGCCGCGTGTGTGAGCTTTCCAAACATTGCGACAGAATCTTCTCAGGATCATCATCAGCATCAATCATCTCGATTTTGGAGCGGTGAAGCATGATCTCTTCGACGGTGCGGTCGCCCAAATCCAGCGCACCAAGCAAACGGTCGCGATCTTCTTTTTCAACGATACCTTCAGAATGTCCAATGGTCAGCGCGCCCATGATCTCTTCGCGAACAGATACCATGTTGGCGCCGGCCTCAATTCGAACCCCGAACGGCCGCAACACGGCCCGCACCAAAATACGGACGAATGCAACAGCGGGCGATAATATTTTGATGATCAGGGAAATGATCGGCGCCGCCCGCGAGGCTGTGGCTTCGGCTGCGTTGATTGCGTAAGTTTTGGGCAAAACTTCCGCGAAGACCAAGACCAATGCGGTCATCACCAAGGTCGCGAGCGCCACACCAGATTCGCCAAACGCACGGGTAAACAAGGCCGTTGCCAAAGATGTCGCCAAGATATTGGCCAAATTGTTGCCCAGCAAAATACCGCCAATCAACCGCTCATTGTCTTCTTTCAGCTCCAACGCCTTGCTGGCACCTTTTGAGCCGCGATCCGCAATAGAGCGTAATTTGCCCCGTGAAGCCGCAGTCAAAGCGGTTTCCGAGCCCGAAAAAAAACCCGAAAATATCAAAAGACCCACGATCACTGCGGCCGTGGTCCAAAATGCAGTGTCAAAAACGCTGGTTTCCATTTGGCTTGCCTTTGTTGCTCTGCATTGGGTTATGAGCGGCCACGCCGGTCAAGACAAGCAGCGCCGGGCTGAATTTCTAGTCTGGGTCCTCTGACAGGGGATGACGTGTCAAAACCAACTCACGCAATCTTTCTTCCAGCACATGGGTATAGATTTCGGTTGTCGCAACATCTGCGTGCCCCAACATTGTCTGTATCGCCCTCAAATCTGCGCCACCGGCCAATAGATGAGTCGCAAACGCGTGTCGCATCCGATGGGGCGTCATGGAATCTGGGGACAGACCGGCCAGGACTGCAATCTCTTTGATCAAGCTGTAAAACCGATGACGCGTCATATGCCCCAGTTTGCCGCGGGATGGGAACAAATATTGCGACGGTGCTTTGCCGGTTTTTCGTCTGGCGTCCTCGGCGCGCTCTCGTGCGTCAATCCAGTTGACCAATGCGTCACGTGCATCTGAAGACAATGGCACCATGCGCTCTTTCCCGCCTTTGCCCCGGACCAAGATCATTTCGGGATCGCCTCTTGCAGAACGCACTGGCAAAGAGACCAATTCCGTAACACGCATGCCGGTCGCATAGAGCAACTCCATCATGCAGATATTCCGGACACGGTCGTCATCCGACCGGCCGGAGCGACGCGCCGCCGCCAAAAGCGCCTCGACATCTTTTTGTGACAGCGTCAAAGGCAGATGTCGTGCCGGGCTGGGGCCTTTTATTTGAAGCGCTGGATTGTCTGATCGCCATCCTTCTTCATATGCGAACCGATAAAAAGACCGAACCGACGACAATCGGCGCGCCCGTGTGGCTTTTGCAAATCCCTGATCTAAAAGCGAAATAAGATAATCTTCAATGTCTGATTTGGTCGCATCGACAAAATCTTTCGCCTGGGCGTGAAGCCATGCTTCGAAGGCAACCAGGTCCCGCCCATAGCTCAGCTGCGTATTTTCTGACGCGTTGTGCTCTGCGGCTTGGGCCTCCAGAAAGCTCGAAATCCACTGACGGCTCATTTGGACAGCGCACGCAATCGCTCGACTGCAAAAAAGAGCGCAATGTCACGAGCGTCCTGTTCGAAGCCGATCTTGCGCAGGACCCGCAATCCGGTTTCGAGATCGTTGGCATCGGGCGTCTCACTGCCGATCAATGACAATGCTCGCAGCGTGGCTTCGCCGAGACGTTTTTCAGAAAGCAGCTGTGAAAACGCCCGTGGTATGACGCCATCCAGGGCAGGGTCAAAGCCCGCCCCAAGCGCATCAATTTGACTGTCGCCTGTGGCTTGATCGAACGGCAATCCTCGGGACAGCGCGACAAGGATCGGATCTGTGAGTGTTCCAGATTGAGCACCCGCTTCGGCAAACGGGCTTAAAGCAACCAGATATTGTGCCAGTTCAGCGACGGGGTCTTCCAAGGCGCGGACCTGCAAGCGCTCACCGTAAATTTGTGCAAATTCTGGCAGTAGACCGATTGGACCCAATGTGCGCACAACCAAGGGTAGCGCCTGTGCGAGCCCGTCCAATTCACCTGCCAAGACCGCAACATCAAAAGCTTGGACGGCTTCGACACGCTCCCAAACACCACCAGACGCGGCTTGGCGGCGCTCTGTATAGATTGAAAACAATTGATTGGGTGCGATGCCTCCACGTCGGGCCAAACGCTCCGCGGATTCCAATCGTGTTTTCCATCCTGCGCCACGGCCAAGCCGTGCATGGGCGAATGCCAGTGGCAATGCCGTGCCCGGTGGCGCTTCGCCCAGTGCTTGCAACATTCGAAACTCTAGCGGTGTCAATGGGCTCGGCAAGGGCGTCATGGGCTTTAACGGATCAATTTCAGGGTCTAAAAAACGCGCCATCAAATCGGCTTCGGCCCGGGATATCGTATTTAAAGCGCGTGCTGTTTCCAAACTCAGCGCCGCAGCCGCCCAATCCTTCCCGCGCGCCAAACAAAAAATTCGTGCTGAAAATGTGGGTGCGATATCTGGCACCGCACGCATTGTGGCACATGCGCGATCTTCGCTGCCGGTCAACAGACTGACGTCAAACCACCGGCGAAACAGGCCTGGCTTGGTCGGCCCTGCACGTTCCAAAAGGGCCTGCGCTTGCGCCAAGGCGCCAAATTTCAGCAAGATGTCGATCCGGGATAGGAACAAAAGGTGGCGCGGATCCGCATCTATCGGCGGGTTCAATTCTGCAAGTAAGATTTTGTGCAGCAATGCGCGGGCCGGGCGGGGCAGGGTGACAGGCTGCGCGTCGATCAACGCAACCAAGTCAGTGGTTGGGGTCGTTCCCCAAAAATCGCGCGGCAACCCGGATAAGGACGGCGGCAAAAGACCAACACCGTCAATCGCGAGTGCGTCGAGCGGGGCCACGTCAATCTTTTCGGTGCGGATTGCATCGGCGGTGTTGGGACCTTGCTCAATATGCGGTGTCACCACCGTATCAGATAGCCAATCGATCGCGGACAGAGGGGCTTGTGCAGACACCGGTCCGGCAAGGCAGACCAGAACCAGGCCGGTCCTAATCGACATCAATTTGCACCGGTCGGCTGATTTCCTCGCGCGGGGGGCTCAGATCGGCCAGCATCGCATAGCCCACGAGGCCGATACCCCCCAGTAAGATCAACACAACCAGTGATTTAATCAAAAACCTCATGCTCGATCCTCCTCGTGGGCGTAGCAATCTTCGGTCTCGCCCTGACGCAGCGTTCGCGGACGCCGTCTTTTCTATCCCTAGGTATTGTCGCTTCGCGCTGCCCATGCAAGGGATGAACGCGCAAAACAACAGGAGCGGCAAACCTTGGCCGATCATTCAACACCAGAGCCAGAGACAAAGGGGCACTTGATCAAGACAGTGGTTTTGGTGGGCATGATGGGCTGTGGCAAAACCGCTGTGGGCTCCGAACTGTCGCGCCAATTGCAAGTGCCTTTTCTAGATTCCGATGCGGAAATTGAAAAAGCCGCCAATGCGCCGGTTGCGGAGATATTTGCGCGCCATGGTGAGACGTTTTTCAGGGCTAAAGAAACGCTGGTTCTGGAACGTCTGTTGCACGGACCGGTTTGCGTATTGTCGACAGGGGGAGGTGCATTCGCGTCACACCAAAATAGGGCCTTGATTCGCGAGCACGCCGTCTCTGTGTGGTTGAATGCACCGCTGGACGTTTTGTGGACCCGTGTGCGCCACAAGACCACCCGCCCCCTCTTGATGACAAAGGATCCGAAGAAAAGCCTGGCGGATCTGTTAAAGAGCCGGCAATCCACTTATGCGCTGGCTGACATATCGGTTGTTGGCGACGACAAGGTCGCTATCTCAGACATGGCGCTAAGGGTGCAAAAGGCACTTCAGGCCCAGGGAAGCCTTGTGTAACCCTTATGGAAATTGAGCAATCCATGATATCCAACATAGATACAGTTTCGGTAAATTTACCTAATCGAAGTTACAATATTCGACTTGGTCCGGGTCTGTTGTCCCGTTCCGGGGCAGAAATCTTGCCATTTCTGCCTCGTGCAAAGACGTGGATTGTCACAGACGAAACGGTGGCCAAGCTGCATCTGGCAACACTTCAAGATGGGCTCGCACAGGCAGGTATTCAAAGCCAGGTCTTGGCGGTGCCGTCTGGTGAAACTACGAAATACTGGCCGCAATTCACCCGCACAGTGGAATGGCTGCTGGAGCATAAAGTCGAGCGCAAAGATCTCATCATTGCGTTTGGCGGCGGCGTCATTGGGGACTTAGCTGGATTTGCCGCAGCTGTGTTGCGCCGCGGCGTTGACTTTATTCAGATACCAACCAGCCTGCTGGCCCAAGTCGACAGCGCGGTGGGCGGCAAGACAGGCATCAACGCACCCCAAGGAAAAAACCTAATCGGCGCGTTCCACCAACCCAAGCTGGTGCTGGCGGACACCGATGTTCTGAACACATTGCCAAAGCGCGATTTTCTGGCCGGATATGGCGAGGTTGTAAAATACGGTCTGCTCGGCGATTCTACGTTTTTTGATTGGCTGGAAAAAAACGGGCGCGATGTCGCGCATGGTGATCAGAACGCACGCTTGCATGCCGTGCGCCGCAGCGTCGAAATGAAAGCCGAAATCGTCCTTCGCGACGAAACGGAACATGGCGACCGGGCTTTGTTGAACTTGGGTCATACATTCTGCCACGCGTTGGAAAATGTCACCGGCTATTCGGACCGCCTGCTGCACGGCGAAGGTGTGGCGATCGGGTGTGCTTTGGCGTTTGCGTTGTCACAGCGTTTGGGATTGTGCAGTCAAGAAGACCCCTCACGCGTGCGCGCACATCTCAAAGCGATGGGTATGAAAACAGATCTGTCAGATATCCCTGGTGATCTGCCGGGTGCGGAACATCTTCTCGACATCATGGGGCAAGATAAGAAAGTCGTGGATGGGCAATTGCGCTTTATCCTTGCAACAGGGATCGGGCACGCTTTTGTTGCCAAAAACGTCCCATCCGAAGCGGTTTTGGGCGTTTTGAACGACGCCCTGCTTTCACATTGATTCAAAAAGGTATTTCATCGTCCAAATCGGATCGACCGCCGCCATCGGCCGGCCCGCTGCCATACCCGCCATCGCTGGATGGCGCATTGATATAGCCACCACCACCGCCGCCGGAATAGCCAACCCCACCTTGAGACTCGTTGCGCCCGTCCAACAGGGTCAACTCACTGCGGTAAGGGCGAAGCACCACTTCCGTCGAATAGCGATCCTGGCCCGATTGGTCTTGCCATTTGCGCGTTTCGAGTTGGCCTTCGATATAAACCTTGGATCCTTTGCGTAAATATTGCTCTGCAACGCGCGCCAAAGGCTCTGAAAAAATCGCCACCGAATGCCATTCGGTACGCTCTTTGCGCTCGCCAGTGGTGCGATCTTTCCAATTTTCCGATGTTGCGATCCGCAGATTGCACACTTTGCCGCCGTTCTGAAAGCTCCGCACCTCAGGATCGCGCCCAAGATTGCCGACGATTATGACTTTGTTCACAGAACCCGCCATCAGGGACTCCCTTTCGTTTTCATCTTTGAATTCAGCTGTGGTTACATCAAAACGACCAGGTAACGAAATGGTATATGCCGAAATATCCACAAAGACTTGGGCGATGACAACGTCTGCGCCGTGCGAAAAGATGAGGTCGGTTGAAATCGATCCGTCTGCGCGACAGATTTGTGCCGGATGGTGGTCCAGTTCATCGGGCGGCACGAACCCCTCTTCCCATCTGCGAAATATTGACCGGAGCTGCGTTTTTTTTGTACTGAACGGTACCAGTGCGGGAGTCTTTGGCCTTAAAAGCCCATCAAGATGAATGCGCGACCTGCTCTGAGAGTCTGGCACGAAGCCTTGGCGATGTGACGATTGTTTTTGTGCGTCAACGTCCGCTTGTTTGACCAACCGATCTGGAGACCCAAAATGCGAAGAATAGTCATGGCAATGCTGCTCGGCGCTTTTCCGCTCTGCGCCTTGGCAATGGAAACATCTATTGGCACAGTTCGACCCGATGCCATGGTCAGCGGATTGAACCAACCTTGGAGTTTTGGGTTTTTACCCCAAGGCGGGCTGTTGATCACAGAGATTTCCGGCAACTTGCTTCATATCACACCCAAAGGTGACATCATAAACGTCACGGGGCTGCCTGAGGTTGCAAATATTGGTCAGGGTGGACTGCTTGATCTATTGATTACAAAGGACTTTTCGACAACACGAATGCTGTTTTTCACCTTTGCCAAGCCCCAAGGTCGATCTGAAGGGACTGCGGTTGCTGCGGCACGTTTGTCACAAGACGGCCGGCAATTGACAGATTTTGTGACCCTATTTGAGCTGAAGCCTGGAAGCTCAGGAGGGCGTCATTTCGGCAGTCGCATTGTCGAGGGCGATGATGGTTTTTTATACGTAACCATTGGTGATCGTGGCAATCGCAGCAGCGCGCAAGACCTTACAAATCAAAATGGCACCGTCATTCGAATCTCACGCGATGGATCCATTCCGAACGATAACCCATTCAAAAATATACCAAATGCAGAACCCGCAATATTTTCATTTGGTCACCGCAATCCCCAGGGAGCGGCCTTTGACGGGAGCGGCCAGCTGTGGATTGTCGAGCATGGCGCCCGCGGTGGAGATGAAGTGAACAAGATCGACGCGGGTGCCAATTATGGCTGGCCGGTGATTTCATATGGGCGACATTATTCTGGATTTAAAATTGGCGAGGGCACTGAAAAAGACGGAATGATGCAACCCGCCCATTATTGGGATCCATCGATCGCGCCGTCTGGCATGATGTTCTATCACGGTGCGATGTTTCCAGAATGGCGCGGAGATCTGTTCATTGGCAGCCTGAAATTTGGACTGATTTCGCGCCTCGAGGTCAAAGACGATCGTGTTGAAGAAGTCGAACGCATCCAATCGGATGAAACTGGCCGCGTGCGTGACATAAGAGAAGCCCCGGACGGATCAATTTGGTTTCTCAGCGTTGCAGATGGGGTGCTGTATCGGGTGTCACGCTAGCATCAAAATCCATCGAAAGTTCCTGTAAGGCATTGTAATATATTAGTATAGAGCATATTTCACCGGGCACTATTCGCCATGATCAAACAGTCTAGCGGCCCCCTTGCGTTCCACGTTCGCGATAGGGAGTCGTGTCGTAATGCGCGCGGTAGCATTTTGAAAAATGTGACGGCGAAGCGAAACCGCAGGCCAATGCGATATTGATGATGCTCATATCGGTTTGCATCAGTAAGTTGCGTGCTTTTTGCAACCGCAATTCCATGTAATACCGCTTGGGCGAGCGGTTTAAATATCTGCGAAACAGGCGCTCCAATTGACGTGTGCTCATACCGACATCTTTGGCCAGAATCGACGGGCTGATCGGCTCTTCAATATTGGTTTCCATCTTTTGAACCACCCGGCTTAGCTTGGGGTGTCGCACACCGATCCGGGTGGGAATGCTCAAGCGTTGGGTGTCTTGATCCGTCCTGATTGATGAATAAATCAACTGATCCGCCACCGCGCTGGCCAGAGATTCACCATGGTCTCGCGCAATGATCTTGAGCATCAGATCGATCGATGAGGTGCCCCCAGCCGTGGTGATGCGGTTGCCGTCAATAACAAAGACCGACTTGGTCAACTCAATTTCAGAAAATTCCTCAGTGAAGCTGTCTTGGTTTTCCCAGTGAATTGTTGCGCGTTTTCCATCCAACAGACCTGCCTTGGCCAGGGTGTATCCCGCTGTACATAAGCCGCCCAGTATCACGCCCCGTCGTGCTTCGCGGCGCAACCACCCGATCAGACGTTTTGTCGTTGCCGCTTGCACATCTAATCCACCGCACACCAGCACGACATCGTCGCGCAAAACTTCTTCCAAGTCTTGATCCAATTTGAAGCCTGTTCCAGCACTGCAATAGGCGATTTCGCCGCCCTCACCAGCCAAGGTCCATTGATAAAGCTGTCTGTCGGCCATCCGATTTGCAATGCGCAACGCCTCGATGGCGCACGAAAAGCAAAGCATTGTAAAATTCTCTAGCAAAACAAAGACGTAACGCGTGGGTTTGCGGTCCTCAGTGGTCAGCTCAATTGTGTCTGGTGCGTGCATCTTCAGCACAAATCCTTTCGGCCCCCGCCCCTTGAGGCGATATATTTGATAGACACCGAACCAGCTTTTGCAAGCGCTGTCTATGGGCCGTGTTTATATTTGCAGTTTTGTTCTGTCCGATCCGCAAGCGAGATCACAAACCAAGTCTTGGCAAGCTGTCATCAAGCCGTTACCACCACGGACGAGATCATGGCGACCGACTGAAAGGGGATGAGACATGACGCAGACCTGGACCAAAACCAACTGGCGTAATTTTGCGCGGGTTCAGATGCCCCAGTATACAGATACGGCCAAGCTGAATGCTGTTGAAACGCGTCTGTCGTCTTATCCCCCTTTGGTTTTTGCAGGCGAAGCACGGCGTTTGACCCAAGCTCTGGGGGAGGTATCGCAAGGCAAGTCCTTCCTGTTGCAGGGGGGCGATTGCGCAGAGAGTTTCGGCGAATTCAGCGCGGATACGATCCGCGATACATTCCGCGTGATGTTACAAATGGCGATGGTGATGACGTTTGGGGCAAAATGCCCGGTCGTTAAGGTAGGGCGTATCGCAGGCCAATTTGCCAAGCCGCGTTCGGCCGCAACCGAGACGATAAAGGGTGTGGAATTGCCCAGCTATCGCGGTGACATCATCAACGACATCGATTTCACCGCCGAAGCGCGCATCCCAAATCCAGACCGGATGTTGCAAGCCTACACGCAAGCGGCGGCATCGCTGAACCTTCTGCGTGCGTTTTCATCAGGTGGTTATGCGGATGTGCATCATGTCCACGGCTGGACACTGGGATTTGTTGAAAGCGAAAAAGCCGAGAGATATGCCGACATGGCGAATCGGATTTCCGATGCATTGGATTTTATGCAAGCGGCTGGCGTGAACCAGTCGACGGCCCATACGCTGCAATCGGTGGATTTCTACACCAGCCATGAAGCCCTGCTGTTAGAATATGAAGAGGCATTGTGCAGAACAGACAGCACAACCGGAAAGCCGATTGCGGGCTCTGGACACATGCTATGGATTGGCGATCGGACCCGTCAGCCAGATGGTGCCCATGTTGAGTTTTTGCGCGGTGTACAAAACCCAATCGGTTTGAAATGTGGACCGTCCATTTCGGTCGAGGATCTTAAGGTCTTGATTGCAAAATTAAATCCTGACAACATCCCAGGGCGTTTGACATTGATTGCCCGCTTCGGCGCAGGGTCTGTGGGCGAGCATCTGCCCCGCTTGATCAAGGCGGTGCAAGACGAAGGGGCCAATGTCGTGTGGTCTTGTGACCCGATGCATGGCAATACAATCAAATCTGAAAGTGGCTACAAAACCCGTCCTTTTGAAAGCGTGCTGCGCGAGGTCCGTGAATTTTTTGCAATTCACAACGCCGAGGGCTCCTATCCCGGCGGCGTGCATTTTGAGATGACCGGTAAAGACGTGACGGAATGCACAGGTGGCGTTCGTGCTGTGAGCGACAATGATCTCAGCTCGCGCTATCACACCGCGTGCGACCCGCGTTTAAATGCCAGCCAGTCCCTTGAACTGGCCTTCCTTGTGGCCGAAGAGATCAGCCAAAACCGCGCAAGACAAGCTGCGGCTTAGTCCGGCTGAAATGTACGACAAAAGCGGCGTTTAACCCACGTCGCTTTTGTTTTTATCCATAGTATCCACAATTTGTAGATATGGCACTTTGGTTTTTCTGAACGCCACCCGCTGGTTGGTTTGTTGAAAATGCGCTTCAAACGCGGTGTCGGGGCCTGTGGGACGTGCGGCGGGTGTTGTGTCGCGCCGCCGCCGGTCAATTAACGGCGTTGTGGCCGTCAGGGCCATCACACGCTGGGACTGAATGCGAAACCGATAAGGGCTAAACACAATCGGTCCGCGTGCCACAAGGCAACCAAGCGCGCGGCTGATACGGCCATGTTCATCCTCGATTGGCATCAACAACATTTCGGCCTCTTTGGGCGTGTAGCCCGCGCGTGTTGCCACCAAATCCAGCTCAACAATTGCGGGATCTTCGAAGACGGCGTCGACCAAAGGCAGAAAGCTGGATCGCTCGCCGGGGGCTGCAAAGGCGGTGATTGGCATGGCCTTTACCTCCATCCCCATCAAATCGTTCATATGAGCGCCAGCCACGCGAATTCGGGCGATCCCCGGTGCAATCCGCTCAAGCATGAAGACATAAGACAATGCGGATTTCAGGCCATTTGGACTGAGTTGACTTTGTTTGGGTAATTTTTTGCCGTCGCGCAGGCTGGTCCAATATTCCAGCACGTCTACGCATATTTTGCTGCGCGCAGTCGCCTGAGCTTTCCAAA
>JBELMC010000055.1:0-19517 GCA_042096155.1 Dinoroseobacter sp. | reverse complement strand
TCATAGCAAACATTGCTCGAAAGAGACCGGAACTAAACCGCGACAAGACCAGACAGGCTGGACAGAAAGACGGTTGTTTTTGACCAATACCATATTGGCCAGATCGGGCACTCGCTTGATGTGATCGAGAGAGACCGGCTTTGGTACAGATCCGATGGCTTTGATGTCCACGCAGTCCCAGCGGGGGTCATCAGTGGTGCTGTCAGGATGCGAGATCGCGCAAATCTCAATCAGGCCCACCACGGACTTTTCCTTTTGTGAATGATAAAAGAAGCCCCGGTCACCCAGTGCCATCTCTCGCATGAAATTACGGGCTTGATAGTTGCGGACGCCGTTCCACTCCTCGCCGCGATTGCCTTTCGCGACTTGCTGGTCCCATGACCAAGCCGAGGGTTCGGATTTGAACAGCCAATACCGCACTAACCAATCACTCTGTTCCAATGGTGCATGGTGACACTGCTGAACAGTTCAGCTTTGGCATAGGGATCTTCAGCGGCCCATGCTTCGGCTTGCGCCATATCCGCGACCTGCAGAATGATCAGAGAGCCTGTCATACCGCCTTGGGCATCCAAGAATGGACCGGCTTGATGGACGCAATCGGACGCTTTCAGATAGGCCAAATGCGCGTCACGATTTGCTTTGCGGATGTCGATAGATCCGGGTTTATCCAGTGCGATCAGCGCAACAAGCATGGTTTATTCCTTTGTCAAATCCCGCGACAGCAGGGCGGTTATGGCGTCAGACAGGGTCCGCTCACCGGTTATAATCTGCGATACCATCGCCGTGATTGGCATGTCTATGCCGTGGCGACGCGCCAAAACCAGTGCGGCTTGTGCGGTCGGTTTGCCCTCGACGGTCTTTTCGGGATCCGGTATCCGACCTTGCCCCAATGCAAAACCGTAGCTGTAGTTGCGCGACTGTGTGGAGGAACAGGTCAGGACCAGATCTCCGAAGCCGGACAGGCCCATTAACGTCTCGGGCCGTGCACCCTGGAAATCTGCAAAGCGACGCATCTCGACAAGGCCACGGGTCATTAAAGCTGCGCGCGCAGAGTCGCCCAGGCCCGCGCCCATCACCAAGCCACAGCTTATAGCAATGACGTTCTTGAGCGCGCCGCCCAGCTCGGCGCCCTTGGGATCATCGCTGATGTAAATACGCAAGCTCTCCGTCGAGATCATCTGTTGCAAGGCGCTCAGCGCCTCGATATCGGTCGCAGCAAGCGTCAGTGCTGTGGGCAATCCGTTTGCGATATCGGCCGCAAAGCTTGGGCCGGTCAGCACCATTGCCAGGCCAGGGTGGGTGGCGGTGATCATCGCGGTCGGACCACGGCCAGTTGCTTGGTCAATTCCCTTACAGCACGCGATCAGATGGGTCGCGGCTGGAAAGTCAGGTCTGTTCAAGAGCTCCAACAATGATTGGGCGGGCACACAGAGCAAGATCGGAAGATTGTTCAGATCACTCAATCTATCGGTGATCATGACACTTTCTGGGACGGTGGCTCCGCCCAGTCGCGGTACGGATCTGGATTTCACCATGTCGGAGACGTCTCGTCCCCACAGGACGATATCGCGCCCCCCGTGTGCCAGTGTGATCGCAAGCGCACTGCCAAAGGCGCCAGCTCCGATAATCCCGATCTTCAAGCCTTAGCTCCTTTTTTTCCAGAGCCCAGAATCGGGGCTTGGCGTTGATCGAGGGGCCATCGAGGGCGTGCGGCGAGGGTCATGTCATCGGTCAATCCCGCGCGCATCTGTTCTATCCCCGCCCATGCGATCATCGCAGCATTGTCGGTGCAGTAGCGAAGTGGTGGCGCAAGAAATGGCAGGTTGTGGGCCATGGACAAGTCCTCAAGCTGGCTGCGTAAGATCGTGTTCGCAGCGACGCCACCTGCAACGGCAAACCCGGTCAAGTGCGGAGCAATGGCATGGGCGGATTTTATCGCACGCCGGGATTTTTCGGTCAGAATTTCGACGACGGCTGCCTGAAAGCCGGCGCAAAGGTCAGCCCGATCCTGAGGGCATATGCCGCCTTTCGCGGTGACTATTTCATCACGTGCCCTAGCCAGAGCCGTCTTCAGGCCTGAGAACGAGAGATCACATCCGGGTCGGTCCAGCAACGGCTTTGGAAACTTAAACCGAAGCGGGTCACCCAAGGTGGCTTCGGTTTGAACAGCGGGTCCACCGGGTTGCGGCATGCCGAGCATTTTTGCCGTTTTGTCAAAGGCTTCCCCCGGGGCGTCGTCAATTGTACCACCGATCCGGTGATAGGTTTGTGCATCTTTGACCAACAAAAATTGGCAATGCCCGCCCGACACCAGCAACATCAAATAGGGGAAGTCCAATTGGTCGGTGAAGCGAGGCGTAAGCGCATGTCCAGCCAGATGATTCACTCCGATCAATGGCTTACCGGATCCCAGCGCGAGCCCCTTGGCCAACATCACACCGCTGAGCACGCCTCCGATCAGGCCGGGGCCAGATGTAACCGCGATGGCATCTATTTGATGCAACGCCAAATTTGCAGAGTGAAGGGCTTGCTCAACGGCAATATCGAGTTTCTCAACATGGGCCCGCGCAGCAATTTCGGGAACCACACCACCATAGGCTGCATGAAGCGCGGTCTGGCCAAAGACGATCGACGACAAAACCTGCGCATGCGTGCCACCTGCGCTGCGCAGCACAGCGGCTGCGGTATCGTCGCAGCTGCTCTCAAGTCCTAAAATGGTGAAGGCAGGCATTGGTGTCCTCGGTTGTGCATCGCATCGCTCGGAGGTAGCATTCCAGCCATGACCGCACAATCCCGCCCGCCTGTTCTGGTGCTGACGCGACCCATGGAACAGGCAAAACGATTCTTTCACGGGTTGCCAACCGAACTGCAAGACGCGGTTGAAGTGATCTACGCGCCCTTGTTGTCGATCAGCTGCCGTTCTGTTGGCGACCTGAATGGGGTCAAGGGGCTTGTTCTGACGTCTCAGAATGCTGTGCGCGCGCTGAAAAGCCAACCCGTTGCTGGCCTGACCGCTTTTTGTGTTGGGAGCCAAACTATGCTGGCGGCTCGTCAGATTGGGCTTCATGCGATTGGTTTTGATGGAGATGCAGACGATTTGGTCCAGGGCGTGATCAGCGTTCACCCAGACGGTCCGCTGGTGCATTTGCGTGGCGCGCACACGCGGGGGTGTGTGGCCGCGCGTCTGGAGGCTGCAGGGGTTCCGATAACTGAGCGCGTGGTATATGACCAAATTGCCCAGGCTTTACCTGAATTTGTCCGGCAGCATCTTGCGCAGGGCGTTCGGGCTGTTGCGCCGCTTTTTTCTCCGCGCACCGCGGGTCTTTTTGCGGCAGAGTGCCCAGTGGCATTACAGACGGATGTGATTTGTCTAAGCCATGCAGTTGCGTCACGACTAATGTCAAACCGCTATCGCACTATCCATGTCTGCGCCAAGCCGACGGGCGAATTGATGGCACAGGCGATCTACCGCGCGGTTCTGGCCAAGCCGCTTGAGGGGCTGCCGCTGTCAGGATAGGCTGACACAGACATCGTAGCAGGTTGGAATCGACCTCTGCACACCCAAGAACACGAGGAAGTCCTTTGTCCGACAAGACATCAGACGCTGACACACCCGATCTTGATCCCGAGGCCCCCGCCGAGACGAAAGCCAAGGCTGAGACACCAGATACGCCTTTTGAAGATGCGGCTTTGGTCGATGAAAAAAAACCGTTCGAGCATTCGGACCTGTCGGATATCTCCCAGCTCAGCGATGCCTCTGTCGACAAGCCCGGATGGCCGCCTCGCTTGGGTTTTGCCGTCGGCGGTGTGGCGGCGGCAGTGATCGGCGCAAGCGTGATGTATTTTGCGATGCCGCAGCCCGAAATACCATTTGATGAGGCGCGGCTCGAAGCGCTGGAAGGCGCTCTGAATGCGCTTCAAAACGCGCCAGCGCCGGTTATCGAAGCCCCGGTGGTTGATCTCAGTGGGCTAGATCGCCTGAGCGAGCGGCTGGTGTTGCTGGAAAGCGCAATGGCCGAAATGAACCTTCGTTTGGAAGAGATTGCCGGGGTTGATGCAGTCGGTAAAGGCGGCGTTGCCAACAGCACTGTTGCGGCTCAGCTGAGCGAGATGCAGGCCGCTTTGGAAGATCAGCGCACAGAGAATGCCGCAGTCCAGGCCGAGCTGGCTGCAATTGCATCTCAAGCGGCCGCGAAAATTGCTCAAGCCGAAGCGCGTGCCGTCGATGCGCAGGCCGAGGCTGCTGAGCGCGCCGAGCGTGCGGCCCGTCAAGCCAGTGTTGCCAAACTGGCTGCTGCGGTCGAAACGGGGGTCCCGTTTGATGATGTATTGGATGCGCTTCGCGTCAGGGGTGCGGCGTTGCCCGATGGTTTGGACGCAGTCGCGAGCACAGGAGTGCCGACCCTTCTGGCGTTGCAAAATTCCTATGGTGCCGCTGCCCGTGTTGGTTTGGTCGAATCCGTCAAAGCGACCATGGGCGGCAGCATGGGCGAGCGATTCACCGCATTTCTACGATCACAAGTTGGGGCCAGATCGCTTGAAGCACGAGAAGGTGATCATCCCGACGCCATATTGTCGCGTGCCGAAGCCGCTTTGCGCACTGGGCGAATGGATGCGGTATTGACCGAATTAGCAACCTTGCCTGCGGAAGGCCGCGCTGCGATGCAATCGTGGATTGATCTCGCCTCTGCGCGGCAAACAGCACTTGTCGCTATTTCAGCGCTCAACAGCGCTCTGACGGAAAACTGAGGGCTCTGCGATGGCGTGGTCACTGCTGAAAATCCTAATCTTTGTTTCTCTCGTCGCCGCACTGACTTACGGCGCGGGACTTTTGCTTGAAACCCATGGGGTCGTGCGCATGTCAATTGGCGCGACTGAGTTTACGTTTTTTCCTCTGGCCGCGGTCATTTTTGCAATGCTGCTGCTCGCGGCGATTTGGCTGTTGTTTAGACTGGTCGGTTTGTGCATCGCTGTGCTGAAGTTTTTCAATGGGGATGAAACCGCGATTTCGCGCTTCTTTTTGCGCAATCGCGAACGGCGCGGCTTTGAGGCGTTGGCAGACGGCCTTATGGCACTGGCCTCCGGAGAGGGCCGCCTTGCATTGACCAAAGCCTCACGCGCTGAGAAGTTCCTCAATCGCCCCGAGCTGACCAATTTGATTGCGGCCCAAGCGGCCGAGATGGCGGGTGACACTCTCAAGGCCGAAGAGGTCTACAAGCGCTTGCTCCAAGATGAACGCACGCGATTTGTCGGTATACGCGGAATAATGAAGCAAAAACTTTCTCAAGGCGATACTGCGACCGCTTGGAAACTTGCGGAAAAAGCTTTTGCGTTAAAGCCAAAGCACGACGAAACCCAGGACGTTTTGTTGCGACTTCAAGCCGAACATGATGACTGGAAAGGGGCGCGGGAAACTTTGGCGGCAAAGCTGAAATCGGGGGCGTTGCCGCGCGACATCCACAAACGACGCGATGCTGTCTTGTCGTTTGCCGAGGCGCGTGATGCCCTCAACGCCGATGATCTGGAGCGAGCAACCGCGTGTGCCACCGAAGCCAACCGACTGGCGCCGCATCTGGTGCCAGCCGCTGCGCTGGCAGCCCGAATGCAAGTGCACATCGGCAAACCCAAAAACGCGGTCAAAATTCTGAAGAAAGCGTGGGAACATGCGCCGCATCCCGACCTTGCGGCGGCCTTCGCGGAGATTAACACACACGAAACAAGCACCGAACGCAACAAGCGGTTCGCGCCGTTAGTGACGCTGCGGCCCGATGATCCTGAGACCAAGATGCTCAAAGCAGAGTTGAACATCGCCGCTGAGATCTTCCCAGCGGCGCGGCGCGCGCTAGGGGATCTGCACGAGACCGCGCCCACAGCGCGGTCGTTGACGATAATGGCGGCAATAGAGCGCGGCGAAGGGGCCCCAGATTCGCTGGTCCGCGCGTGGTTGGCAAAAGCCTTGACTGCGTCGCGCGGGCCGCAATGGACTTGTGAAAAATGCCACAATATTCATAGTGACTGGGTGCCGGTCTGCTCGAATTGTGGTGCTTTCGATACGCTCAGCTGGGTCGAGCCGCCGAAAACCGAAATGGCACTTCTTAACTCCGCCGAGATGTTGCCGCTTATCGTTGGCCAAATCGAAGATCAGCCGACACCAGCTTCTGAAATCCTTGTCTCCGAAGACGTGTCAGAACCTGTATCGATATCGCCGACAAATACGCAAGACATCCCACAGACCGCTGAAATCATTGAGACGGTGACGGACAGTAAAGACAAAGCCTCGATCGCCTGATCATGGCCCTCTTAAGCGTTATTCGGTGCCTTGGTCGCGACCCGCCAACCGGGCTTGCATGGCTGTCGGAAACATCCGGCGGCTTTGGTCCGTGTTGGATCAACAGATGCAGGATTCCGTTTATGGCGCGGGCCTGGATCACCGACATGCCGTGTGAAACGCGAAACCAATACAAGTTCGACAAATTGCAAGAAGGTCCGAAAAGACGTGATCGCCCCTGCCTACAAAAAAGTGGCAGCGCCTCAGCGGGCAAAAATTCACCAAAAATTTAGACCAGCTTCAAGCATACGTGTTTTCTGGACTAATGCATGGCTTATTTTGTTGTAGATGCTTCGAAACCAGCTGTTTTTGGCTTCTGCCGGTCGGGATGAGTCGGACGGGTTGTGGGGTGTAATCTAGATTTTCGACATCGGGGAAAATTGTACGAATTTCTTGACGGGCTGCCGGACTGATTGATTTTAGTGCTTCGGGGCCGGTGAATAAGCTTTCTGTCGGGGCCCCTTCGGCATAGATAACTTCGTGTTGATCAAAGAGGAGATGGAAATATTCGACACTGTTGATCATTTGGTCCACGAAAATTCCTGGAAGTTCAGTCAATTTGATCGCAGGCAGTAAAACTTCAAACCGACCAAACATCTGCCGTGCAATTTCTGATTTCAATAGCATTCGGTGCTGTCGTGAAACAAGAAGATCACGTTTCGGTAGGCCCATGCCCAACGCACCTGCCGTGATCCGAACAGGTCGCAATTTCGGATTGAAATTGAGCTGATCAGCATCGAGTTTTCGCCTTCCGAGCCACCGTATGGTCTGCAAGCTATTGTCTTTGGTTCGAACAACATCGCCTACGGAAAGCCGTTCTATATTTTGCATACCCGTGAGAACTTCAATCCAAGTTCCACGTGTGAAACATGGGATCAGCCCATCTTCGAAGGCGACGATACCGACGGTTTCATTGACATGGTTGACTTCAGGATCTGATGATTGTTCTTCGTCAATAAAGACGCCAACTTGAGTGTTCGATTGACTGTCGATGACAACCGTCGCCGTATCCGTTCCATCAAGAGTTTGCGTCTCTGCCAACACGACACTAGATGTAAAGGTGTCACCAAGCTCGAGGACATCAACATTTTGATTCACTCTCCTATGGGTGTTTGCAGTTCCTGTTGTTGCGTCGCCGCCGGCCTGAATAGCGATCCAGCCGATCGTTTCGGCGGCGTGTGCCCCATCCTGTTCCTCTTCTTCTTGCAGGGTCAAATCAAACCCATCTTTCGTGATGTTGCTCGGATCGCTGTCAACGGTTGTCGTATCATTTTCCGACATGACAGATGTCAGAACGACAGGTCGATTAGTAAACTCTGCACCGAACGAGACATTACCACCGGTATTGCGCGTTGTACTTGAGATCGAACTCGTGCCAGCCTCAATAATCCGACCATCTGCAAGCGTGTGGATTCCTTCCTCAATGGCCAGCCAATTTACCGTTTCAGGTGTGCCATGGGCACCATCAAGATATTCCCATTCTTCGATGATGAATGTGAAAGCAGTGGTATCCCCATTTGTATCGAGGGTCTGGTCTGTGATCCGTAAGACAAACGGCTCACCATCAGTGTTTGTGGCGCTCAGTGCGAAGACAGGATTGGTCAACGCTTCGGCCAAATTGACCGTTATTGGTTGATTTGCCACCGGCGAAGATTGGGTGATGCGCCCTGCTTGACCAATTGCCATATCAGAGCCCGGATGCCATTGCGTCGTCTCTTTGTCTTCTTGCGGCCAAATCCGGCAGGGCCCCGCAGACGGTCATTCGTGATCTTTCGAGATCCCGCATCAAATCGGCTTTGGGTAAGTGGAGCTTCATAAATCGTTGGACTTCATCATCGGGAATGGATTTGCGTCTTCCCTTATATACGCCTTGGTCCATAGCGGCTTCGAGGCCCGTATACTGGGGATCGCGGGTGACTTTGACGTCGATATCGGTTCGCAATGCGCGCATCACTGTCGGTCTGGGTGCCGCTGTTCCGGTTGTTGTGACTTTCGTCTCAAGACCCACACGCGACGCGCGGTCGGCGTTCAATTTGTGGTACAGGTTCAGCGCATCAACGGTACAATGCCAAAGGCGGTCCAGATGCGATGCGGCAGACTCATCACCTTCACACATACAATCTGGCACCTTTGTCAGCTCGGCGCGATGAGCTGCGAAAGTCTTGGGCACCATTTCCACGTGGACAATCTCGCAACCAGTTGCGTTCAGATGGATTTTCTGAATAGTAAGGCAATGTCTCTCATTATTGTGTTCGAAAGATCCCATTTCGATCATGAGCTTTATCACATCTAGTGGATAATTGAGCCGAAGTATACCAAATTTGGTAACAAATTCAACTATGGCACAAATGAGGCATCTCGGCGCACAGTCAGATTTCCAAAAGGTTTTCTTGTTCAAAATTCTGTGGGTGCGAATGAGGGCCGTGCAGTCAAATCCAAACGAACCCCAAGCCCAGGATAGGATCTTCACGGCGCTATTGTAGACTGCGCTTAGTGCCTGCATCCTGATCTTTTTGGGTGCCCCCGTGCCAAAACGGATCCGCGTCCTCAGAACTTTTATGTTACATGCGGATCCGGGATATTCAAATCGGGGGTAGGCCAAGGGGGACCCAAAAATGAAGACGCAAGTTGCGATTATTGGCGGTGGGCCATCGGGGTTGCTGTTGGCACAATTGCTGCATGTCAAAGGTATCGACAGCATCGTGTTAGAGCGTAAAACCAAAGAGTATGTTCTGGGCCGTATCCGAGCTGGTGTTCTTGAGCAGGGATTGGTTGGCTTGATGGAGCAGGCTGGCGTCGCAGACCGGATGCATGCCGAGGGCTTTCTCCATGATGGCACGATGATTTCTTATGGTGACGAGATGTTCCGGGTGGATTTCACCGAACACACCGGCACCTCCGTTATGGTTTACGGACAAACCGAAGTGACGCGTGATCTGTATGCCGCCCGGGAACAGGCAGGTGCGCCGATCGAATACAATGTCGAACAGGTTGTGATCGGCGGAGCCGACACGGACGCACCCTATCTGACCTATAGTATCGCCGGTGCGCCGCACAGAATCGATTGCGATTTCGTTGCGGGATGTGATGGCTTCCATGGGGTCAGTCGACAAACGATCCCTTTGGGTGTGCGCAAGGAATACGAGAAAACCTATCCCTTTGGCTGGCTTGGAATCCTGTCGCAAACGCCGCCGGTGAGTCACGAGCTGATTTATGCGAATTCTCAGCGCGGGTTTGCGCTGTGCTCGATGCGCAATGACCAGCTCAGCCGCTATTATATACAATGTGCGTTGTCTGACAGGCCTCAAGATTGGACCGATGCGGCGTTTTGGGACGAACTGAAACGTCGGATTCCAAAGGATCAGGCCGATCAGCTTGTGACTGGGCCGTCGATTGAAAAATCGATCGCCCCATTGCGTTCTTTTGTGTCCGAACCCATGCGGTGGGGACGATTGTTCTTGTGTGGGGATGCCGCGCATATCGTGCCGCCCACAGGGGCCAAAGGCTTGAACACCGCTGCATCTGATGTCCACTACCTTTGGCATGCCTTATGCGCATTTTACCGAGACGGCTCTGAAATGGGGATTGACGGGTATTCCGCCAAAGCGCTGTCGCGGGTCTGGAAGGCTGAACGGTTCTCTTGGTGGTTTTCGTCGCTGATGCATCGCTTTCCCGATCAGTCAGCGTTTGATCAGAAGATGCAAATTGCAGAGCTTGAATTCTTGCGCTCAAACACTGCCGCGCAACGCGCGATGGCTGAAAATTACGTTGGGCTTCCCTATTGAAATCGGTGGTCTCTGGGCTTTCCTCTTACGCTGTCTAGCGGCGCGCAGGGCCAAGTGAACGCCGCATGATCAGCTTGGTGGGAAAGCATTGACTGTGGACCTGTGCGTCATTAAAAATCAATGATAACAGTGTTTTGGCTGCAGCGCGCCCCATATCTAATTGCGGCACACGGACCGTGGTGAGGGGCGGCGAGACGACAGATGCCACGCCGATATCATCAAACCCGATGATTGAGAGATCTTCGGGGACACGGATTCCCTTATCGCGCGCCGCCATCATCGCACCCGCAGCCAGCACATCGTTTCCACAAATCACGGCCGTCACTTCGGGATAGCGCGACAGGATTTTGTGGCACGCATCCGCCCCGTCTCGGAGCAGATAGGGCGCTTCTTGGATCGACAACATTTCGGCGTCAGTGACGGTTCGCAGGGCGTCGCAGACGCCCAACTGACGCTGTGCCGCCCTGTCATTGTTGGAACACCTTCCGGAAATCATCGCAATTTTTCGATGATTATGTGCAAGAACCGCCATTGCCGCGTCATAGGCCGCTGTTCGATTGTCGAACCCCACATAGAGTCCGCTGTCATCATTGTGATAACACCAGGTTAAGACATGTGGGACTCGGCGCGTTTCCAGGAACTTTCGGGTTTTGTCCAGCCGACTGACTCCGATCAACAACAATCCAGACGCACCTTGTGTCACCAAATTGCGGACTTGCCGGAATTCGGCGTCCGGGTCATAGGCAGAGCTGCCGATCAAAAGGGTCACACCGGCTTCCGAGAGCACCTCTTGAAACGCTTGAATACCGCTCGCAAACATCGCATTTGCCAAGGTCGGGATAATGGCACCCACGGTGTCCACGCGGTTTTTCGCCAAGGAGCGCGCCCCGAAATTGGGCGTATAACCAAGCGCTTCAATTGCCGCTTCTATTCTGTCGCGCGTTTCTTTGGCCACCTTATTTGGGCTATTGAGCGCCCGCGATACGGTTGCCGTCGAGGTTTGCGCAAGGTGGGCCACATCTTGCAAAGTGGGGGCTTGTGAATTTGACACCATAGAGTGTATGTAAGCGCTTGCATAATCTCATGCAAGTCCTTACAGTTTCGTCAAAGCGATGAGTCGCAAACCTTTTGACCAATTTATAAACAGGAACAGTCCATGGCCCGTAAATACCTGAAGCAAGCCACCAAAACTGCCACCACCGATGCCAGCGACGTGCGTGCGACGGTACAAGGCATACTCGACGATATCGAGAAAGGTGGAGACCAGGCAGCAATGGATTATGCGGCCAAGTTCGACAAATATGACGGCAATGTCATATTGACCGCCGAGGAAATCGAAGCGGCCAGTGCTAAGGTATCTGACAAATTGAAGGCGGATATCCAGTTTGCCCATGACAATGTGCGCCGCTTTGCGGAGACCCAAAAAAGCACCATGAGTGATGTGGAGCTCGAGATTGTGTCGGGCTTGGTTGCAGGTCAAAAGGCGATTCCATGCAACGCGGCGGGGTGTTACGTGCCGGGCGGTCGGTATAGCCACATCGCAAGCGCGATAATGACGGTCACCACCGCAAAAGTTGCAGGATGTAAGCACATCGTCGCATGCTCGCCGCCGCGTCCGGGCGAAGGCATCAACCCGGCTATCGTTTATGCGGCGCATCTGTGCGGGGCCGACAAGATCCTTGCCATGGGCGGCGTCCAAGGGGTTGCCGCGATGACCTTTGGTCTGTTCGGACTGCCAGAGGCGGACATCCTGGTTGGTCCGGGAAACCAGTTTGTCGCCGAAGCCAAGCGCATTCTATTTGGGCGCGTCGGCATCGATATGATCGCGGGCCCAACGGACAGTTTGATCTTGGCCGATAAAACTGCGGACCCCTTCATCGTGGCAACGGATTTGGTCAGCCAAGCCGAACATGGCTATAACTCACCCGTCTGGCTGGTGACGGATGACCATGACCTGGCGCAAGAGGTGATGAACCAGGTCCCTGGTCTGATTGCCGACTTGCCAGAGCTGAACCGGGCCAACGCCGAAGCGGCGTGGCGTGATTATGCCGAGGTGATTGTCTGCGCGGACCGGGTTGAGATGGCCTCGACCTCTGACGAATATGCGCCCGAGCACTTGACCGTCCAGGCTGACGATCTTGATTGGTGGCTGGAAAATCTGACCTGTTATGGGTCGTTGTTCTTGGGTGAAGAAACAACCGTATCCTTCGGCGACAAAGCCTCGGGAACCAACCATGTGCTGCCGACCAGTCGATCGGCCAAATACACAGGTGGGCTGTCGGTCCACAAATATATGAAGATCGTCACATGGCAGCGTGCGACCCGCGAAGGATCCAAGCCAGTGGCCGAAGCAACGGCACGTATCTCGCGTCTTGAGGGTATGGAAGGTCATGCCCGCGCCGCTGATGTCCGGTTGGCCAAGTACTTCCCAACCGAGAATTTTGATTTGTCCGCGTCTGAGTAAATTGGCGCGATCTATTCTCATCCTTATAGGACCTTAAGGAGTAAGCCTTTGTCCATTAGTAAGAAAATCGTAGATGATCTGGTCGCAAACGATGTGGCGTTCGTCACGACTGTGCCGTGTAAACAATTGGCGGGCGTTATAGACGAAGTCGACGCCCGGCCAGAGATTTTCCATATCCCATCGAATAAGGAAGATGAAGGCATGGGGCTGTGCGCCGGTGCTTTCATGGGCGGCAAACGCCCCGCGATCATTATGCAGAACACGGCGATTGGCGTTACGATCAACACTCTGGCGACGTTGACACAGTATTATCGGATGCCTTTGCCGATGCTAATCTCGTATCGCGGTGAGCTGCGCGAACCAGTGGCCTGCCAAGTTGAAATGGCGCTGCACACCAAGGCGCTGTTGAACCAGATGAACATACCGACCTATCATTTCCATCAGGAAAGCGATGCCGATGAACTGGACGCGATCCTGAAATACACCTTCATGTGCAACAAGCCCGTTGCGATCCTGACCGACGCATCTTTCTGGGGAGGCTATGGCGACCAATGATCCGTTCTGAAATCCTGCGTGAGATCGCGCCAATCCTTAACCCTCACCTTGTTATTTGTAACATTGGTCTGCCCAGCCAAGAGCTGCACATGATCGATGACAATGCACGTAATTTTTATATGCTTGGCACCATGGGTCTGTCGTCTTCGATTGGTCTGGGGCTTGCACTGGCCCAAGATAAGACCGTCATCTCGATTGATGGTGACGGGTCTGTCTTGACCAATCTCGGCACGCTGCCAACCATCGCTAACAATGTGGCCGACAACTACATTTTGTTGATCATCGACAATGGCTCTTACGGCTCGACCGGTGATCAGCCGACCTATGCCGGCAAGAAAACCAAACTTGAGAATGTCGCCAAGGCATGTGGGTGCGAAAATGTCGTGACCTGTAAAGATGTCGACACCGGCAAGGTTCTGCAAGAGGCCATTGACAGCAAGCAGATGACCATCATCGTGGCCAAGTGTGACAGCGGCAATATCAAGCTGCCGGTGATCACAAAAGACCCGGTCGTGATCCGAGATCGGTTCATGACAGCGGTTGCCAGCTAATTGATGTTTGGAAGTAGGACCATCCATTCTTTTGCGGATGCGCGGGCACTGGCCCGCAAGCGCCTGCCTTGGATGGTCTTCGACTATATCGATGGCGCCGCGGGCGAGGGGCATGGCGAAGCCCGGAACCTCGCGGCGCTGCGCGACATTCAGTTGCAACCGCGGGTGTTGGTCGATGTCAGCCAACGGGATATAAGCGTTCCGTTGTTGGGGACACGTGCAAAAACGCCCTTCGGGATCAGTCCGATGGGAATGTGCAATCTTGCTGGCCCTGGTGCGGACAAGATGTTGGCCCGGAAGGCGGCCGCTGATCAGGTGCCATGCGGTGTCTCTACGGTGGCGTCGAGCACGTTAGAGCAGATGATCGATTGGGCCGATGGCCATGCCTGGTTCCAGCTTTATTTCTCAGGTGACGGATCAGGGACATTAAAACTGGTCGAGCGCGCCAAACAGGCGGGCTACAAGACATTGGTGATCACGCTCGACGTGCCCGAAGTGGGCCGACGCCCCCGCGAGCTGCGCCGTGGCTTCAAGATGCCCTTCCGCCTTGGGCCTCTGCAATTCATTGACTTTGCGCTGCATCCTCGTTGGTCAATCGGCTCGTTGATTGCGGGCAAACCAGATATGGCAAATTTCCAGATGCCGGGATTTGCCTTCAACCGCACGGAAAGCCGGGCGCGCGCCGATTGGGATTTTCTTGCCCGTATTCGCAACGCATGGGATGGCAATCTGGTCGCAAAGGGTGTGACTTCGGTCCCCGACGCTGTCCGCCTGCGCGATGCTGGGGTCGACGCTGTTCAGGTGTCATCCCATGGCGGACGGCAGCTCGATTCTGCGATACCTCCGATTCTTGCGCTGCGCGACATAAGGCAGGCCGTAGGCCCAGATTATCCGCTGTTTTATGACACTGGCCTGCGCTCTGGCGAAGATGTGGTCAAAGCCTACCAGATGGGGGCAGATTTCGTGTTCTTCGGCCGTGCCATGCAATTCGCGATTGCCGCGGGCGGACGGGCGGGGCTCGATCAGTTCTGGGATCTGATTAAAGACGAAATTGGTCTGACCCTGGCGCAGATTGGTCAGCCCAATATGGCGGATGTCCGGACCAAATAGACTGCGTTTTGTCGTGTTTGGGCTTGACCCTTTGGGCGCGCGCTGCACTGTGGGGACAATATCACAGGAAATCCCATGTTACCGATTTGGCCCGCAGACAGATTGCAGTATATCCCGTTGATCCGAGGGTATCACAGGCTTCTGAGCCATGGCGCGCATCGACGCGGGCAGGGTTTGACACACCCAACCCAAGAACAGATCACCCGATGAGCATTTATCAAGATATCCAAGCCGCAAACGCAGACACGCTTTGCGATTTGCGAAGCGACACGGTTACGCGCCCCTGTGCGGGCATGCGCAAAGCGATGGCGCAAGCCGAGGTTGGCGACGATGTATGGGGTGATGATCCAACAGTCATCGCGCTGCAAGACCGGATGGCAGAGTTGACCGGCAAAGAGGCCGCGCTGTTTATGGCATCTGGCTCACAAAGCAACTTGGCTGCACTTTTGGCTCAATGTGGACGCGGCGATGCCGCGATCGTTGGCGCGCGCTATCATATCTATCGTGACGAGGCGAACGGGGCTTCGGTTCTGGGCGGCGTTGCGCTGCATCCGGTGCCGACCGAAGACGGGGCCTATATCACCCCGCAAGCTGTTGCGTCCGAAATCCAACCCGATGATCCCCATTGCGCAGTGTCCCGGCTGTTATGCCTGGAAAATACGGTCAGCGGCGTCGCAATTCCGTTGGACAAATTCCGGGCATCTTGCGGCCCCGCGCGCGACGCCGGTTTGGCGGTCCATCTGGACGGCGCGCGGTTTTTCAATGCCACGACGGCGCTGGACTGCGATCCCACTGAATTGGCGGGTCTTGCCGATACCGTCTCGTTGTGTTTGTCCAAAGGCTTGGGTTGCCCGGTGGGCTCGATCCTGGTTGGCCCGAAAGATGTGATCGCGCGGGCCAATAGGGCGCGTAAATTGCTGGGTGGTGGGATGCGCCAAGTCGGGATTTTGGCCGCTGCGGGAATGTATGCGCTCGATACCGTTTGGCCGCGTCTCGGCGATGATCATGCCAGCGCCCAGCTGTTGAGTGCGGCCTTGCGCCAGACCGGGTTGGGCGAAGTAACGCAAGCCACGAATATGGTTTTCTTTACTCCCAAGCCTGAGATCCGCGAGGCGCTTTACGCCCATGTCAAAGCGCATCGGATCATGATCAGCGGCGGTGCCACCGCGCGGTTTGTCACCCACCGCGATGTCGATGAAGCTGCATTAAATGCCGCCATCCAAGCGTTTGAAAGCTTTGATGCCTAACGCAAGCGCAGGCCAGTGGCGACGTCGAACACAAGAACTCTCGCTTCTTCGAAGCGGATGCCCACCGTGTCGCCTTCGCGGGACCGCTCCTCGCCGCGCTCCTCCACGATCATCCGTTCGCCGGTCTTCAGACTTGTAAGATAGGCATAAGACACGCCACCCAAGGCCTCGGTGAGATCTACGGTATGGGTGTTGCCCGCCGGGTCGATCAAGATATGTTCCGGTCGCAGACCGATTTCGACGGCCTGGCCTTGCTGCGGCAGCGTTACGCCTGTGGGGGTCGATGCCCCAAGGGCGGGAACGTCAACAGCGCCACTGGCCGCGGTTCCGGCCATGAAGTTCATTGCGGGCGAGCCGATGAACCCGGCGACGAACTTGTTGTCGGGGTCGCGGTAAAGCTCCAGTGGTGCGCCAACTTGTTCGATCACGCCAGCGCGCAGGACGACGATCTTGTCTGCCAGGGTCATCGCCTCGACCTGATCATGCGTCACATAAATCATCGTCGCGCCGATTTCTTTGTGCAGGCGCGCAATTTCGACTCGCATCTCGACCCGAAGCTCCGCATCAAGGTTCGACAAAGGCTCGTCGAACAAGAAAACCTCGGGGCCGCGCACAATTGCACGGCCAATGGCGACCCGTTGACGTTGACCGCCCGACAAGGCCGCCGGTTTGCGCTTGAGATAGGCGTCGAGCTTCAGAATTTTGCTGGCCGCGCCAACCTTTTCGTTGATCATCGCAGTGGGGTGGCCGTTCATTTTCAGACCAAAGCCCATATTTTGCTCTACCGTCATATGCGGATACAGCGCGTAAGTCTGAAACACCATGGCAACGCCGCGCTCCGCTGGATCCATTCGGGTGACGTCACGCGTCCCAATATGCATGGCACCTTCGGTGGTTTCCTCCAGCCCGGCAACCATGCGCAGAAGGGTGGATTTACCGCAGCCCGAGGGTCCCACAAACACACAAAACTCTCCATCATCAATAGTCAGATCGATTCCATGGATCACTTCGGTTTGGCCGTAGCGCTTGATCACATTCCTAAGTGTTACGCCGGACATATCAGGACGCTCCTGTCGGTTGATAACTCGGTTTAGATTGATCGGGGAACCGCCAGGCTTCAGCCTCACGCGCAATTGTTTCCGCCGTGGCTTTGGCCAAAGGCAAGTGATCCTTCAGCGCATTTAGGGTTTTGCGCTGAGTGGAGGTTGTCACCGACAAGGCTCCCAGCACCCGGCCGGTATCAGATAAAATCGGGATGGCGATGCAGATGATGCCGGGCTCGTGCTCTTCGCGGTCCTCGGCATAGCCTTTGCGACGTATGGTTTCCAATGCAGCCCGCAGTGACTCAGGCGTCGCCAGAGTGGTCGAGGTGAACCGTTGGAATGCCTGACGCTCAATCGCTGCATCCAATGCCGCTGGGTCAAGATGTGCCAGCATCGCCTTGCCGACACCGGTGCAAAACGCAGGACCCACTTTGCCCGCCTGGCTGAACATTTCGATCGGCACAGCCGCGTTGCGCTTATCGACATAGATCACCTGACCCCGGTCGAGCTGCGCCAGATGCACGGTTTCGCCTGCAGCATCCGACAGTCGGTCGATATGTGGTCGTGCAATTGGGGCCAACGCGCTCTGCTGCCAGGCCGAATGGGCCAAACGAACCAAACGCAGACCGGGCGCATAGGTTTGCCGATCTCGGTTATAGGTCAGCATTCCCGTCGAGGTTAGGGTTTGTACAAAACGGTACAGCGTCGCCTTGGGCAAAGCTGAGCGGTCCAAGACTTCTGAAAACCGCACTGGACGGCCAAAAGACGCCACTTGGTCGAGCACGTCGAGCGCTTTGCCAACAGTTCCGTCAGATGATGCCCTATTGGACACGTGAAGTCCTCCCTTGGGTCCAACGTAATCTTGGGGTGTTGCGGTCAGACCTGTTGACAAGCATAGGCCGTTTGCGATTATGATTTCAATATACAAAACCAAGTTTCAAATAATGAAACTTATTCCGAATGCATTAGGGAGGATACCATGCGTTCCACTTTGAAGGCGTCGCTTGCGGCGTTCGTGACCACGACCATGATTTCGGGCACCGCTTTCGCGGATGGCCATGCGCTGTCTGGCGACCTGCGGATCATCTCGGACATGTCCAACCCTGCACCGCGCGCTGTGATGGAAGGCCTTGTGGCCGATTTTGGCGCGATGCACCCAGATCTGAATATTGAACTTGAAATTGTTGATCGCGAAGCGTGGAAAACCCAAATTCGCAACGCACTGACTGCAAATGCGCCAGACGTCGTGAACTGGTATGCCGCCAATCGCATGGGGCCATATGTCAAAGCTGGCCTGTTCGAAGATATCTCGGATATGTACGAGAATGGCGATCTGCCGGGTTTAGAGGCCGTAAAAGGCGCTTTGACACTCGACGGCAAGCAATGGGGTGTGCCCTACACATACTATCAGTGGGGTGTTTATTACCGCGAAGACATCTTCAATGATTTGGGTTTGGTTGAGCCGACCACGTTCGACGAAGAACTGGCAAATTGCGAAAAGATCGTTGCCGCAGGTAAGGCATGCTATGCGATCGGCACCAAGTTTCTTTGGACCGCTGGTGGCTGGTTTGACTATCTGAACATGCGCACCAACGGTTTTGACTTCCATATGCAGCTGGCTCGTGGCGAAGTTGAATGGACTGATGACCGCGTTCGCGAAACCTTTGCCAATTGGCGCAAGATCATCGACATGGGCGGCTATATTCCAGACCACCAGGCCTATAGCTGGCAAGAAGCGCTGAAGTTTATGACAGATGGCGATGCTGCAGCCTATCTGATGGGCAATTTCGTCGTGCCACATCTGCGCGATGCGGGCCTGGGCGATGATCAGATCGACTTCTACCAATTCCCGCTGATCGGGGATTATCCGCAAGGGGAAGACGCGCCCACCGATACCTTCCACATTCCGGCTCAGGCGTCGAACAAAGACAATGCACGTGCGTTCCTTCAGTTTGTCACATCGGCTGATGTGCAGACCAAAATCAACGCGGGTGATGCGCTGGGCCAATTGCCTGTCAACGCGGCCTCGTCAGTTGATGCCGATGAGTTCCTTGAGCAAGGCTTCGGGATGCTTTCGACCAATGCCAACGGCGGCGTGGCGCAGTTCTTTGACCGTGACTTCCCGGCCGAGATGGCGAGTGTGGGCATGGAGGGCCTGCAGGAGTTTATGGTGTTCCCAGACAATCTGGATGATATCCTCGCACGCTTGGAAGATGCGCGCGGGCGGATTTACAAGTAACATAACAAGATGGGGGTGACGCCCTCCATCAAGCCCCGCCTGTCTCGGGCGGGGCTTTCCAGTCGCATTTCAGTGCCCAAATCAATTTATCCGTAAACTGAGCATGTCTCGGTTTTCGCATGTGTTGATCCGCCAGGAGCTGCTTCCATGACCATGTCGTCCGATACGATTCCGCTCGAAACGCGAAGCTGGTAC
>JBELMC010000054.1:0-19686 GCA_042096155.1 Dinoroseobacter sp. | reverse complement strand
CTCTTCCGATCTTGTTTCTGATCCCCGGCATATTGTTCTTCACGATTTACGTGATCTTTCCGATCTTCCAATCTTTTTGGATCAGCTTCCACGCATGGGACGGATTGGGCGAGAAAGAATGGATCGGGCTTGCCAATTATGAACGCCTTCTGAACGGTGATCGTAAGTTCGAGGTTTCGTTCTGGAACAACATCCGATGGCTGATTTTGTACCTTCTGGCGATCCCGTTTGGTCTGTTTATCGCGCTGTTTTTGAACCAGACTGTGGCCGGTATCCGGTTGTATAAGTCGTTATTTTTCTTTCCATTTGTGATCAGTCAAGTTGTTGTTGGTTTGGTATTTTCATGGTTTTATTTGCCAAATTCCGGTCTGTTTGACGTTATTGTTGGTTGGTTCGGTATCGACATTGCCGGTGGTGTTTTGGGCAATCCGAACACAGCCACTTACGGCATTATTGCCGCCGGTCTTTGGCCACAGACCGCCTATTGCATGATTTTGTATTTGACCGGGTTGAATGCCGTCGATCCCGAACAAGTTGAGGCCGCACGACTTGATGGGGCCAAGGGCCACAGGATGCTGTGGTATGTGATCTTACCACAGCTCAAGCCCGCGACATTTATCGCGTTTGTTGTCACCATTATCGGCGCGTTGCGATCATTCGATTTCATTGCTGTAATGACCAATGGCGGGCCGTTCGGGTCGACCCGGGTGCTCAGCTTTTACATGTTCGAAGAATCCTTGTCCGAGTTCGGGTTCCGTATGGGTTATGGGGCTGCCATCGCCGTTATTTTGTTTTTTATCATGCTCGGCTTCATCACTTATTTTCTATACTCGATGTGGCGCGATGATAAGGAGGCGCGCTGATGTTCCCGACGCCAATAGAGAAGACATCACGAAGCTGGCAGATCACATACCAAACGTTGTTGCCAATTGTCCTGGTCATCTGGCTTTTGCCGCTTTTGGCAGTGGCACTGTTCTCAATAAAGTCCACAGCTGATTTCGCGTCCGGTAACTATTGGGGCATGCCAGAAACATTCGAAGGCTTCACCAATTATGGACGGGTCTTTTTTGACAGTGACATGCCGCGTTATCTGCTGAACTCGATACTGATCACGATCCCAACAATGATCGGCGCGGTGGCGTTATCAGCGATGACAGGCTTTGCATTAGGGATCTACAAGTTTAATGGCAACCTTCTGATTTTCTTCATGTTTATCGCTGGAAACTTTGTACCATTCCAGATTCTCATGGTGCCGGTGCGCGATCTGACTGTGAACATGGGGCTGTATGACACGAAACTGGGTCTTGTGTTGTTCCATATTGCGTTCCAGACAGGGTTCTGCACGTTGTTCATGCGGAACTTTATCCGCGCTTTGCCTTACCCGCTGATTGAAGCCGCGCGGGTGGAAGGCGTCGCCGAATGGCGCATTTTCTGGTTCGTTGTAATGCCGCTGATGAAGCCCGCGCTGGCGGCTCTATCGGTGCTGATCTTTACCTTCATCTGGAACGATTATTTCTGGGCCGTTGTGCTGACACAAGGACCAGACGCCCAGCCTGTGACCGCTGGGATTACGTCGTTCAACTCGCAGTTCGTCGCGCAATATCACCTCATGAGCGCAGGTTCGATCGTCGCTGCATTGCCGCCTGTGGCAATGTTCTTCTTGATGCAAAAGCATTTCATTGCTGGATTAACACTGGGCGCTGTGAAGTAAAATGACACGACACTGGCGATTGGATGATAGCCGCCAGACCTTGGTCCTGGCGGCCAAGGGTGCGCGTTTGCCCGAGGTGGTGTATTGGGGCGCGCCGCTGCCTCAGGATGAAGACCTTTGTGTCTTGCACGCAGCCCATGCCATTGATGTGACCGGAGGCATGCTGGATGTGAACCCAGACCTCAGCATTTGTCCTGAAGCGACCCGCAGTTTTCCGGGTCAGCCCGGTCTGATTTTGCGCGATGCAAGTGGCACGCCGTTGCTGCCCAAATTTTGTTTCCAGCACGCCGAGCAGACCGAAGACACGTTGGTCTTGGTGTTCGAAGACACGGCATCATTGCTGACCTATACGGCCAGTTTTGCCACGCATGCGCAAACCCAGGTGATTACAGCCACCGCGGTCATCGAAGCGGCCAGTCCTGTTCATCTTCATTGGTTGGCCGCTCCGGTGCTGCCCGCGCCGCAACTCGCCGACGAGATGATCGACTTTGCCGGCCGCTGGTGCGGCGAGTTCCAGATCAACAAGACGCCGTGGTCCGCCGGCATGCGCTACCGCGAAAACCGCACAGGGCGAACCGGGCATGAGCATTTTCCCGGTCTGATTTTGCCCGAACGCGGGGCCACCAACACCCAAGGCCACGCCTATGCGTTTCATTATGGTTGGTCGGGCGGCCACAAGATGATCGCAGAAGAGCTTCCAGATGGCAGGCGGCAGATCCAATTTGGTCACGCCGCCGGAATGGAACCTGCCGCTGGGACGCGGTTCAAGACCGCACCGCTTTACATCACCTATTCCGGCGACGGCCTGAACGGCTGTGCGGTTGCGTTCCAGCGCCATTTGCGCGACCAGATTGTCACCTGGCCGCAGCCCAACCGTCCCCGACCAGTGCATTATAATTGTTGGGAAGCGGTCTATTTCGATCATAAGCTGCCGGTGCTCAAGGATATTGCAGACCGCGCGTCTGAGCTTGGGGCCGAAAGGTTTGTGTTGGATGACGGCTGGTTCGGGCAGCGGGACGATGACACAACCTCTCTGTCGGACTGGGAGGTTGACCCGCGCAAATATCCTGAGGGTCTCGGCCCGCTGATCGATCACGTCCATGCGCGCGGGATGAGCTTTGGTATCTGGTTCGAACCCGAGATGATCAATCCTGACAGCAACTTGCACCGGGACCATCCGGACTGGGCGCTGGGCTCAGAAGATCAAACCCTCGGGCGTCAGCAAAAAGCGCTGAACATGGCTCTGCCCGAAGTTCGTGAGTTTATATACCAGCGGATGTCATCGATCTTGACGCAATATCCGATCGATTATGTGAAATGGGACCACAACCGCGTTTTGCCAATGCCAGATGCCGCGCAAACCCGCGGCTCTTATGCGCTGATTGACCGTCTGCGTTCAGATTTTCCGACCGTGGAAATTGAAAGTTGTGCCTCGGGCGGCGGTCGCATCGATTTTGGTATTCTGTCGCGCACCCAGCGGGTTTGGCTGTCCGACAGCAACGATGCACTTGAACGGTTGAGGATGCAGCACAATGCGGCGCTTTTTTTGCCGATGGCCGTGACGGGGTCTCATGTCGGGCCGCGCTTGTGCCATACCTCTGGTCGCACGCTTGATATCTCGATCCGCGCCTGGGTCGCGGCGCAGCGGCATATGGGTTTCGAGATGGATCCGCGTGAGCTGACCGACCGCGAAACCGCCGTTCTGACGGAGGTCACCCGCTGGTGGAAGCATAACCGCGACTGGCTGTTTACAGCGGACATCCTGCGGCTTGACAGCCCCGATGTCGCGGTGATCGCGGAACAACAGCTTGCGCGAGATGACAGCCGCTTTGTGGTGTTCGCTGGTAAGGCCGCCACAAGTGCGCAGATCGCTTCGCGTCCCTTACGGCTGACCCGTCTTGATCCAGAGGCCCGTTATACGATCACTTTGGTCAATCGCACCAACGCCCCGACTTTGTCGCGCGGCACTCCGGCGCTGAAGTCTAAACATTTGACGCTGACAGGCGCTTACCTCATGTCGCATGGGATCACCTTGCCTTGGTCTTTCCCAGAAACCATGTGGGTGATCGAGGGGACCAAGTTGTGATTGCTGTTTTCACTTTTACACTGTCACCCTGCCGGAGGCATCCACCGATGCTTCAGGTGCCAAACCCTGATCATTGGACCACATCATGACCCAAGCTGCACTTTATCCAGACCTCTCCGGCGCCTCCGTGTTCATCACCGGCGGAGGCTCCGGCATTGGCGCGTCTCTGACTGAAGGTTTCTTGCGCCAAGGCGCCAATGTCGCGTTTGTTCAGCGTTCGGATGCGTCGAAATTCGTCGATGAGATGACCGCGAAAACTGGCAAAGCGCCGCTTTTTCTGCAATGCGATATCACTGACATCGCGCGCCTGAGAGCCTGTATCACCGAGGCTTCAGACGCCCACGGTCCGATCACTGTTCTGGTCAACAATGCGGCCAATGACAAACGTCATAGCCTGGCCGAGATTACCGAGGAGTTTTACGACTGGATGCAGGCGATCAACCTCAAAGCCTATCTGTTTGCCTGTCAAGCCGTTGTCGATGGGATGCGGGCCGCAGGCGGTGGCGCAATCATCAATTTTTCGTCGATCAGTTACATGATGGGCAATGCGGGATATCCGGTCTACACCATGGCGAACTCTGGGATCAACGGTATGACCCGCTCGCTGGCCCGCGAGTTGGGCGCCGACAAGATCCGCGTCAATGCACTTGCCCCTGGGTGGGTCCTGACCGACAAGCAGATGGCGCTGTGGGCCAAGCCTGAAGATCTCGCGGCGCATCTGGACCGGATGTGTCTGACAGAGCATTTGAAACCCGCTGATATCGTCGGCCCGTGCCTGTTTCTCGCCAGCCAAACCAGCAGCGCGATGACCGGCCAATCGCTGGTCGTGGACGGCGGTGTGGTGGTGACGGGATGACTCTCTCTGGACCGATCACTGCCGATTGGGTTGCGGTGGATTGGGGCACCTCGAATGTGCGCGCTTGGGCGATGCGGGCCGATGGCGCCGTGTTGGGTCACAGGGCGTCTGACAAGGGTATGAGCGGTTTGAAACCCTCTGAATATGAGCCCGCCTTGCTGGACTTGATTGATCCGTGGCGTATCCCAAAACGGACCGAGGTTGTGATCTGCGGCATGGCCGGATCACGCCAGGGATGGGCTGAGGCGGCGTATACCCATGTTCCGACCAAGCCGATTGGCTTGACAATGGCTCACGTGCCCACCCTAGATCCGCGCCTATCGGTTCATATCTTGCCGGGTCTCAGCCAATTGTCTCCCCCGGATGTGATGCGCGGCGAAGAAACTCAGATCGCGGGTTTTCTCACGCGGAACCCAGAATTTGACGGTGTGATTTGTCTGCCAGGCACCCATAGCAAGTGGGTGCACACCAGTGCCGGTGAAGTGGTGAGCTTTCGCACCTTTCTCACCGGCGAGCTGTTCGCGACGCTTGCCGATTATTCCGTGCTGCGTCATTCCATTGGCGAGGGCTGGGATGCCGATACGTTCGATGCTGCGGTTGACGAGGCCTTGTCCAAACCTGAAATGCTCGCGGCCCGCCTGTTTTCTATTCGCGCCGATGGTTTGCTGAATGGCACTGTCGGTGGTGCCGCACGGGCGCGCTTGTCGGGTCTGTTGATCGGGGTCGAAATTGCGGCGGCAAAACCCTATTGGCTTGGCCAAAACATTGCCTTGATCGGCGCGTCCCCGCTCAGCGCGCTCTATGCCAAAGCGCTTGAGGCGCAGGGTGTGCCGACGCTGTGCGTCTCGGTGGATGACATGACCTTGGCCGGATTGCGCGCCGCCCATGGCAGCCTGAAGGAAAATGCCCAATGACCCGGCCCTTGATCGCCATTCTTCGCGGGCTCACCCCGCCTGAGGCCCTGCCTGTCGCGAAAGCCGTGCTTGACGCCGGGATCACCGCCATCGAAGTCCCTCTGAATTCGCCCGATCCCTTGATCAGCATCAAGTCCATTGCCGAGACTTATGGCAATCACGCACTTGTGGGCGCAGGCACTGTCACGACTGTCAGCCAGGTCGGCGAAGTTGCCGATGCAGGCGGTAAATTGATCGTGTCGCCGAACACAAATACGGATGTCATCGGCGAAACCAAACGGCTGGATTTGCAAAGTTGGCCGGGTGTGTTTACCCCCACAGAAGCCTATGCGGCGCTGCAGGCGGGGGCCGATGGGCTGAAGCTGTTTCCGGGCGTGATGGCTGGTCTGGACGGGCTGAATGCCCTGCGTCCGATCCTGCCAGCGAGCACCTTGGTTTATGTCGTCGGTGGTGCGGAGCCTGAGAATTTTGGCGAATGGGTCGCTGCGGGCGCAGATGGCTTTGGGCTGGGATCCGCGCTCTACAAGCCTGCGGATCCCCCAGATCATGTGGCCCAGAAGGCGGCCAAGATCGTTTCGGCTTGGGATGCCGTTGCCCCATGAGCGCGCGTATCTTTGACGCGACTAGGTGTTCGCTGGGTGAGGGTCCACTTTGGCATCCTGGAAGCCAGGGCTTGTTTTGGTTCGACATCAATGGCGCGCGGCTTTACCGCAAGATCGACGATGTTTTGTCTCAGTGGCAGTTTGACGAGCATGTCAGCGCCGCCGGATGGATCGATGATCAGACCCTGTTGATCGCGTCGGAAACGCAGCTGATGCAGTTCAACACTGATACAGGGTGCAGTGAATTTTTGTGCAGCCTTGAGAGCGACAAGCCGGAGACCCGATCCAATGATGGGCGCGCTGATCCGTGGGGTGGCTTCTGGATTGGAACGATGGGCAAGTCGGCTGAAGCGAAAGCGGGTGCGATCTATCGGTATTTCCGCGGCGAGCTGCGCAAATTGTTTGACAAGATCACGATCACCAATGCGATTTGTTTTGCCCCCGATGCCAGTTTTGCCTGTTTCACCGACACGACAAGCAAAATAATCCAATCTGTCGCGCTGGACGGGGCCACCGGATGGCCCAAGGGCGATCCCGAGCCCTATCTTGATCTGCGCCACAAAAAGTCTGGTCCCGATGGCGCTGTGATCGGCGTTGACGGCACATTGTGGTTGGCCGAATGGGGCGCGTCAGGTGTAACCGGCTATGCATCTGATGGCACGAAAGTCGCCACCTTTCGCGCCCCTGCGCACCAAATCAGCTGCCCCGCCTTTGGAGGGCTTGATATGACAACCCTGCACGCCACCAGCGCTCGTGAAAGCCTTGCAGACCCAAGTCCCGCGCAAGGCCAAACCTTCGCATGGGATACCCCGTTCACAGGCCAGACTGAGCATCAGGTGATCTTATGAAGCGCGCGCTTGGGGTGTGCTACTACCCAGAACATTGGCCTGAGGCGCAATGGCCCGTGGATGCTGCGCGTATGGCCGCAGCAGGCTTGACCTGGGTTCGCATTGGCGAATTTGCTTGGTCGCGGATCGAGGCCACCCCTGGCAACATTCAGCTCGACTGGCTTGACCGGGCAATTGCGGTGTTGGCAGATGCTGGTCTGAACATCGTGTTGGGTACGCCAACCGCGACGCCGCCGCGCTGGATGCTTGACACCTATCCAGACATGCTGGCGCTGAATGCTCTAGGCGCCCCGCGCAAGTTTGGATCTCGACGACATTATTGCTTCAGTCATCCGGGATTTATCGCCGAAAGCAAACGGATCACACGGATTCTCGGTCGGCGATACGGGCGTGATCCGCGTATTGCAGCCTGGCAGATCGACAACGAATATGGCTGTCACGACACAACGATCAGCTATTCCCCGGCAGCCGAGACCGCTTTCCGCGACTGGCTGGCGCAGCGCTTTCAATCCATAGAGGCGCTCAACCGCAGCTGGGGCAATATCTTCTGGTCGATGACATATGACAGCTTCGATGCGATCGATTTGCCCAATCAAACCGTGACCGAACCAAACCCGGCCCATGTCTTGGCATTCCGACGGTTCAGCTCGGATCAGGTCGTCGCTTTCAACGCGGCACAAGCAACGGTCTTGCGCGCTCTGACAGAGGCTCCCTTGCTCCACAATTATATGGGCCGAATGCTGGACTTCGATCATTTTGCCGTCGGCGCAGATTTGGATATCGCATCGTGGGACAGTTATCCGATCGGCTTTTTGTCGGACCGTCTGGAAGCCACGGACGATCACAAAGCGCGTTTTCTGCGTCAGGGCGATCCCGATATGCAGGCCTTCCACCATGATCTTTACCGGACCGTCGGCAAGGGCCGGTGGTGGGTGATGGAGCAACAACCCGGACCTGTAAACTGGGCCCCGTATAACCCCGCACCGTTGGATGGGATGGCCCGCCTTTGGGCGTGGGAAGCCTTTGCCCACGGTGCCGAAGCGGTGCTGTATTTCCGCTGGCGACAAGTCCCATTTGCCCAAGAACAGATGCATGCAGGCCTTTTGCGACCGGATTCTGTGGCCGCTCCGGCGTTGCAAGAGGCCACTCAAGTCGCCGCCGAGATCGCAGCGATGCCTGAGGTCGGTACGGTGGATGCCCGCGTCGCCTTGGTCTTTGATTATGCCAGTGCCTGGGCATGGGACATTCAACCCCAAGGTGCCGATTTTGATTATTTCCGGCTGTGTTTCTCGGCCTATAAAGCGCTGCGGCGGGCGGGCCTGTCGATCGATATCATTTCTCCTGATACCAATGATTTGAGTGCCTATGAGCTGGTGTTGGCGCCAGGTCTCGCGACGATTTCGCGCGATCTGATGGGCGCTCTGTCGGACCATAAGGGCCTGTCGATCCTTGGCCCACGCAGCAATGCCAAGACATCAGAAATGGCAATCCCAGTGCCGTTGCCGCCTGGGCTGCCGGGACTGGATGTTGTGGTAGATCGCGTCGAAAGCTTGCCGCCCAGTCAAGCTATTCCCGTCGTTGGCGGCGGGCATATCAAACACTGGTTTGAGCATGTGACAGGTACGGACCCGGTCCAACTGGCGGCCACAAACGGTGCCCCTGTGATGGTCTGCACAGATATGATTTGTTATCTGGCAGGCTGGCCCGACACGACCCTATGGGACAGAATTGTGCGAGACGCCTGCGCACGTCTGGGGATCGCGACTGAGACACTTCCAGATGGGCTCCGTCTGCGCGACACCCAGACCCACCGCTTTGCGTTCAATTATGCGCCAGAGCCTCTTTGCTATCGCGGTCACGCGATAAATGCTGCCGGTGTTGCATGGTGGCCGCGAGAACATGCGCAAAAAGCAGATTGAGGCGCGGAATCCGACTCATGCAAGCTTCAGACCCAAGCCGTGTTCGGCACAGGCGCACAGTGCTGACGCGGCAAGCTGTAACATCCGTGTCCACTGTCAGCAAAATCGGGCCCGGAACCAGCAGGCCGAGTGCGCCTGCGCTCAGGTTCCCGATGAGCTGAAAACACAAGAGGTTATGCAGCCGGGCGCCAATCTGGTCGGTGTCATGTGGGCCAAGGCCGCAGCAGCAAGTCAGCAGAAATGGCAAAATCTTGGGGGTAAGTCTGGCGTCGTGGCTATATCGGGTGTGGGGATCGCTTGACAGACGGGTGATGGTTTTCGACAGTGCGGCCTATTCGCACCGACACAAAGGACGCCGCTTTGCGCTTCGTTCGACTGCGCCTGAATGGCTTCAAAAGCTTCGTGGACCCGACCGATCTGGTGATTGCGGATGGGCTGACAGGTGTGGTCGGTCCAAACGGCTGCGGCAAGTCGAACCTTTTGGAGGCGCTGCGATGGGTGATGGGCGAGAACCGGCCGACTGCCATGCGTGGTGGTGGGATGGAGGACGTGATCTTCGCCGGGGCTGCAACGCGCCCGGCGCGCAATTTCGCCGAAGTGTCTTTGACGCTCGACAATTCGGAACGTCTGGCTCCGGCTGGGTTCAACGCGCTCGACAGCCTCGATATCGTACGCCGGATCACCCGCGACGTTGGCAGCGCTTATAAAGCGGCGGGCAAGGATGTGCGCGCGCGTGATGTGCAGCTGTTGTTTGCGGATGCCTCGACAGGCGCACATTCCCCGGCGCTTGTCCGGCAAGGTCAGATTGCTGAGCTGATCAATGCAAGGCCCAAGGCCCGTCGCCGCATCCTCGAAGAGGCTGCCGGCATATCAGGTCTGTATCAACGGCGCCATGAGGCTGAGTTGAAGCTGAACGGTACCGAGACGAATCTGACCCGCGTGGAAGATGTGCTTGAGAATCTGAAAACGCAGCTTGGCACGCTGGAGCGCCAGGCACGCGCCGCCACGCGGTACCGGGACCTGAGCCAGCAGGTGCGCCATGCCGAGGGTGTCTTGCTCTACCGTCGCTGGCGCGAGGCCGCCCATCTCGCGGACGCCGCGCAGCAGGCCTTGAAAGACGCGGCCCTGGCGGCATCCGAGGCGGAGCGCGCCGCGCGCAGTGCTGAAGCCGAGCGACAGAAAGCGGAAGACGTCTTGCCGCCCTTGCGCGAAGAAGAAGCCATCGCGGCCGCAATTCTGCAACGGCTTTTGGTTCAGCGTGATACATTGGCCGATCAGGAAAACCGCGCCCTCGAAATGATCCAGACTCTGACCGCTCGGATTGCCCAGATTGACAAGGACAGCGACCGCGAAGAGGCATTGAACCGCGACGCTCAAGACACCATTGCACGCTTGGAGTGGGAGCGCGACCAGTTGGACAAGGCCAGCGAAGGGTTCTCCGACACGTTGGCGGTGGCCAGCGATGCGGCACGGGCCGCAGCGGATGTGTTGCGCGACCGTGAAACGGCGCAATCTGAGCTGACCGAGGATGTCGCTCGTCTTGCCGCGCGGCACCAATCTGCCGAGCGATTGCTGATTGACAACCGCAAAACGGCTGAGCGCGCCGAAGCCGAGGCCGAACGGGCCGGCGTTGCCGTCAAGGAAGCCAAAGCGCGGCTTGATGATGCGCGGGATGATGTCGAGCGGGCTGAACACGCCGCCAAAATCAGCGCAGCCGCCGCCGAACAAACAGAGGCTGATTTGGTGATTGCCGAAGCGGCTCGCGCCGATGCTCAAGCCGCCGAGATCGTCGCACGCGGTGCGCGGTCCGAAGCGGAGGGCGAAGTCTCTGCTCTGTCAGCCGAAGTCACGGGTCTGACTCGACTGGTGGCGCGGGATGCTTCAAAATCCGCCGCCGTTCTGGACGACCTTAAGGTCCATGATGGGTACGAGGCGGCATTGGGTGCAGCCTTGTCCGAGGATGTGAAATATCCGCTGGTCGATGACACCGACGCGTCGGGTTGGCTGTCATTGGGTGTCATGGACCAGGCGCAGGCTCTGCCAGACGGCGCTGCACCGTTGTCGGATTTTGTAAAGGCGCCGACCGCCTTGGCGCGCCGTTTGTCTCTCACTGGCGTGGTTGGCGCGGATCAGGGTGCTGCATTGCAGGCTCAGCTTGGACCGGGCCAGCGTCTTGTATCCAAGGACGGGGATTTGTGGCGCTGGGACGGGTTTCGCACACGGGCAGCTGACGTGCCTTCAGCCACTGCTTTGCGGCTGCAACAGATCAATCGGTTGGCTGCGCTCGAACGCAACCTGCAAGATCTGACCGTCCGCGCAGACACGGCCCGTAACGATCACGAGATCGCGCAAGAGACGCTGCGCGCGGCGATCGACGCCGATAAATCTGCACGTCTTGCGCGGCGCAGCGCGGATACGGCCCAGTCTGAGGCAGGACGTACTTTGACCCGGGTCGAATCCGAAGTGGGCTTGGTCCAAGGCAAGATGGAAAGCCTGATCCTTGCTGTGGCCCGGCATGCAGATGTCGCCACCGAGGCCCGTCGCGCAGTGCGCGACGCGCAAACCACGCTTGACGCTTTGGAAAATCTCGATGACGCGCGCGCGACGATGGAAGAGGTCCGTTTGACCGTAGATGCGGCCCGGATGACCATGCTGGCCAAACGCTCCGCTCATGACGAGCTGCGCCGCGATGGTGAAGCGCGCACCAAACGTTTGCAGGATATCACCCAGCAAATCAGTGGTTGGCGGCATCGGTTGGACATGGCGTCCAAGCGCAGTCACGAACTGGCCGAGCGCCGAGCAGCGTCGCAGAACGATCTGTCTGACGCCAGTGCCGCGCCGTCTGAAATTGCTGCCAAGCGCGATGCGTTGTCCTATGAGATCCAAAGCGCCGAGGCCCGCAAGGCCTGCGCGGCCGACAAGCTTTCGGCCTCCGAAGGGGCCTTGCGCGATGCGGCGGTCGCGGCGAAAGCGGCGGATCAGCGCGCGTCAGAGGCCCGCGAAGGCCGCGCCGGATGCGAAGCCCGGGCCGATGCTGCGCGCGATGCCGCCGACCTGTCGGCCGAGCGGATCGAAGAAGCGTTGAACGTCACGCCACATGTGTTGCTTGACAGTTTGGGCGAGGATCCTGACAAATTACCGCCTGCGGATGAAATCGAGATCGAACTGGCGAGGCTCAAGCGTCAACGCGAAGCTATGGGTGCGGTTAACCTGCGGGCAGAAGAAGATGCCACCGAGGTCCGTACTGAGCTCGAAGAGCTGACTCGCGAACGCGACGATCTGAATGCGGCGATCGCCAAGCTGCGCGCCGGGATCGCGGGGCTGAACAAGGAAGGCCGCGAACGTCTGCTGACTGCCTTTGAAGAGGTCAACCGCAGCTTTGGTACGCTGTTCACCCACCTGTTTGGTGGCGGTGAAGCCAAGCTGGTTCTGGTTGAAAGCGACGATCCGCTTGAAGCAGGTCTTGAAATCATGTGTCAGCCGCCTGGCAAGAAACTGTCGACCTTGTCTTTGCTGTCAGGCGGCGAGCAAACCCTGACAGCCATGGCACTGATATTTGCCGTGTTTCTTGCAAATCCTGCGCCGATCTGTGTGCTCGATGAAGTTGACGCTCCGCTCGATGACGCCAATGTCAACCGGTTTTGTGATTTGCTGGACGAGATGACCCGCCGCACGGATACGCGGTTTTTGATCATTACCCACCATGCTGTGACAATGGCGCGGATGGATCGGCTGTTTGGGGTCACGATGGGCGAGCAGGGCGTTTCCCAGTTGGTGTCGGTCGATCTGAAAAAGGCGGCATCCTTGGTCGCATAGATGCCACTTGTGTGATTACAGAAGGCTGAGCAATCGCACCGTTGGCCAGGCATCTGCAGGCAGGCCCAGGCGGATTTGTTCAGCCCGGACGGCCGCGCGCGTGCCGGCTCCTAAAATTCCGTCGATTTTGCCGACATCATGGCCACGCCCAGCCAGTTTGGTTTGCAAAGATTTCATTTGGCGATCTGACAGCACCGGGTCCGGAGTGCCGCGTTCAAAAACTGGCGCGCCCACGAGCCGGGTTGCGAAATAAGCTGCAGCAGTGACGTAGACAAAGCTTTGATTCCACTCAAAATACACGTTGAAATTTGGATAGCCTAGAAATGCTGGTCCTTTGCGTCCTTCTGGCAAGATCAATGAGGCCGGAAGATCGGCGCGGATTGCACCAAATCTCGGCTGAACACCCAACGCAGCCCATTCCGCACCGCGCTTGGTGGCGTGAAGGCCGGCCTCCGACCAATCGAGGGTGCTTGGCACGACGACTTCTTGAAGCCAGGGCTCGCCCACGCGCCAGCCTAGGCTGGACAACATATTGGCCCCTGACATCAACGCATCCGCGGCTGAGGTCTTCAGAGAGACATGGCCATCGCCATCGCCATCAATGCCCTTGGTCAGGATGTCCTCGGGCAGCATCTGAACCATACCGATTTCACCGGCCCACGCGCCTGTTGTGGTCTGGGGATCAAAATCTCCGTTCAGATAGAGCTCGAGTGCCGCGAAGATTTGCGGGCGGAACAGCTCTGGGCGCCGACAGTCATGTGACAGCGTGACCAAAGAGTTCAAGGTGTTAAAGTCTCCCTGAAACGCGCCATAATCTGTTTCCAGGGCCCAGAATGCCAAAAGCACGCCGCGTGGGATGCCATAGCGTGCCTCGGCTTGATCGAAAATCGCACCATACCGGTTTGCATTGCGGCGACCGATATCCATCCGACTTCGGCTGATCACACGGCGCGCGAATTCGGTGAAACCGATCTTGAACACTCCCTGGGCGCGATCTGCATTGAGTGTGCGCGGGTCCTTTTGGACCGTTTGGAAGAACCGATCCACCGTGCGCCGATCAAAACCGCGTTGTACGGCTTCGGCCTTCAAGCCATTTACAAAGCTGAAAAAACTGCCACCGCAATTGGCGCGTGCCGTCGCGGTGCTGATCAAAATGGCCGCGGCGATCAAAAGAGGGAAACGCATGATGATCCTCAATCCTCAATTCAATACCAACCGTAGGGTACCAGCCCGGCAGGCTTAGGCAACCATCACGTAAGACATGCCACAAAAATGACCACGCCGAGCGCAATGGCAAAACTGCGCCATAGCACCCGCACGGCCGCGTCGATTGCGCCTGCAGACGGAGTGTTGCGACCCCGGGCATACAGCTCTGGCGCTTCGTGCAGCGTACCGAAATAACGCCGGGATCCGCCAAGCGGCGTGTCAATCGCGCAGGCCATCGCGGCTTCGGGCCAACCGGCATTGGGCGAGGCATGGTTGCGTCCTTCAGCCATTGCGATTTGGATTGGTGCGAACCGAAGGCTGGCGGCTGCGATCAGAGCCGCTGTGATCCGGGCGGGCACATAGTTCAGCACATCATCAAGCCGCGCAGCGGCCCATCCAAACTGATTGTAGCGCGCATTGCGATAGCCGATCATGCTGTCGGCGGTGTTCACGAGTTTATACACCATGATCCCCGGCAAACCAAACAGCGCAAACCAAAATGCGGGTGCGATCACCCCGTCTGACAGATTTTCGGCCGCACTTTCAATCGCGGCCTTGGCGATTTCCGGCTCGGTCAAATCGCTGGTTTCGCGGCCGACGATCATGCCAACCGCGCGCCGTCCTTCGGCCAGGCTCAGCCTAAGAGCGTTTGCAACAGCTTGAACATGGGTAACAAGGCTGCGCTGGGCGAGCAGGATGGCGGTTAAGATGATTTCGATCAACGTGCTGGTGGACAGGGCCAGGCCAACACCCATGGTTATCAGACAAAGGCCCGCGATCAATGCAACACCTTTTGCGCGTCGTCCCGCGCCAGAGTTCAAATGCCGCTCGCCCGCCGAGATTGCCTGACCCATCACGGCGGCGGGGTGGGGCAGGCGGTCCCACAGCCAGCGCGGCTCGCCCATCAGGGCATCCAAGATCATCGCAAGGGCGAGGATCATGAAAGTCCTCGTGTGGCGTCACGCAAACGGTCCCAATCGGCCTCACAGCCTGGCAGGCCCAGTCGGATCCAGCGATCAGAATACGGGAAAACCCGGCTCCAGATCATATGTTCAGCCAGATGAACCTGGGCGGCCCTGGCGTTCTTGACCCGATAAAGCCGGAACAGCAGGGTGCCACCAATGCAGGTGATTCCAACGGTTTCCATCAAGATATCCATTTGCTCGGCATCGCCAAACAGTCGTGCGCGGGTCTGGGCTTGCCATCGGTGATCTTCCAACGCCAATGACCCGATTTGCAGCGCAGGGCCCGACACCGCCCAGGGACCGATATGGTCGCGCAAGCGGCGTGCGATCTCGGGGCTGCAGATTGCAAACCCAAGGCGCATCCCGGCAAGCCCCCAGAACTTGCCAAAGCTCTTCAAAACGACCACCCCGGGCTGATGGGCCAGGGCGCCCAAGCTGATCTGAGGGGCAATATCGGCAAAGCTTTCATCGATCACCGTCAGCCCGGCCAGGCCGCGCGCATCGCCGCCAAAGAGGGCGCCAGTCGGATTATTTGGGTGCACAATCACCCGTGCCTCGGCATCGCCCTTCTGGACAATCTCCCAGCCTTGGGCGCGAAATGCAGCGGCGTGCTCGTTATAGGTGGGGGTCTGGATGTGCACCCGTGCTTTGGCGCACAGGCTTGGTATCTTCGCAATCAGTGCCGAGGTGCCCGGCGCCACCACGATATCAAGCTGTGCCGATACGTTCCACAGCGCGCGTGCCGCGGCAATCAATCGGTCCTGAGCAACCATATCGGGCAAATCCGCCCATATATCATGGGTCAAAGACGGCACAGGGTAGGGTTGGGGGTTGATCCCTGTCGACAGATCCAACCAGTCGTGACGCGCCCCACCATATGTGGCGCAAGCCGCATCCAACCCCCCTCCGTGATCGCGTTTCATATCGGCCATCTGCGTTATCCTCGTGATCCGAGGCTGACTAAACCGAAAATGAGCGCAACGACAATGGCCCCCCGGTCGCCAAGCGCGCGTTGCTGCTAGGCAGCAGCGTTCGCAGGCCGGATAGTGTCACGCCCATGAGGGGCGAAAAAGTCCAGATCCGGATTTGTTGGGATGATCCGGTGTGGATTGATGGTCGCATGGCTATAATGATAATGGCGCACGATGTGATCAAAATTGGTGATCTCAGCGATACCTGGCACCTGGTACAGCTCACGTGTGAAGGCCCATATGTTGGGATAATCCACAATCCGCTTGCGGTTGCATTTGAAATGCAGGTGATAGACTAGATCAAACCGCAAAAGTGTCGTCACCAAGCGCCAATCGGCTTCGGTGATTTGATCGCCGACCAGATACCGCTGGTTTGACAAGCGCGCTTCGACCCAGTCGAGCGTTTCAAACAACCTGTCAACAGCGACGTCATAGGCCGATTGGGTGGTGGCAAACCCGGCTTTATACACACCGTTGTTGATGTCATCATAGATCCGTGTGTTGATCGCGTCGATTTCGGGGCGCAGCGCCTCTGGATAGTAATCATCGTCATTTCCAGTGATCTTGTTGAACGCCGCGTTGAACATGCGAATGATCTCGGAACTCTCATTGTTGACAATGGTGCTGCTTTGTTTGTCCCACAAGATTGGCACTGTGACCCGGCCCGATATCTGCGGATCGACGCGCAGATAAATGTCGCGCGCGAAAGGCAGGCCAAATTGGGTGTCACCAGTGGTCCCTGGATAGGTCTGTTTGAAGGTCCAACCGTCTGAGAGCATGTCCGGGTGAACGATCGAGATATCGATATGCTGTGTCAGCCCTTTCAAGGCGCGAAAGATCAAGGTGCGATGTGCCCAGGGGCAGGCGTGGCTGACATACAGATGATAGCGCCCGCTTTCGGCCTTGAACCCTGCCTCACCACTGGGCCCTGCGCGGCCATCTGCGGTGATCCAATTGCGAAACGCCGCTGTTGATCGTATGAATGTGCCGCCAGATTTCTTGGTGTCATACCAAATGTCGTGCCACGTGCCGTTGACCAATTGTCCCATGCATTCGCCCCCATGTCTTCGGGTTGATGTAACGCGGCTTCGTCCACCATAAAATGGTCCTATGCGCGCATCTTACGCGCATCCGCGCACATAAAACTTCTAAACGGCGTTTATTTAAGCAAATTTGCTCCGATAAGTTTAAAATTAAGCCTTATCTGACACTGTAGTCTTGACCTTACACCCAAGCCGTCCACTTTGCATCTAAGGTAAACAAAGGAAGCTGCCCAACATGTCCACGTATTTACCCCAAGAGGTCCGTGAAGGACTTGCAATTGCCCAAGCGCGCAAAGCACGAAAACAATCCCGCCTGCGGGTCGGGACAGGGTCCACCGCAGTTCCGATCCTCAGCTTTGGATCGACAATTTTTAGTGTGGAGCGCATCAACGCCCCCGTGCTGCGCGGGTTCGTCGATATCTATGATGGTGCCAAGCATCTTTACCAAGCCTTGATCATCGCCAGCGCCGAGGAAGGCGACCGCATGGTTTATGAATTCAAACGTATGACCGCCACAGCCACCGGTCCTGCACTGGATTATGATCGGCCCGACGACGCGCCGACTGGGTTGATCGGTCAAAGCTAGCGGTTACTGAAGGTCCTGAAACGCGCTTTGCAAGCGGGCCACGGCGTCCTTGATCCGGGCGCGGGGCGTTGCGATGTTGAATCGCATGAAACTGTCGCCACCCTGGCCGAAGGTCGGACCATAATTCGCGGCAATCTTGGCGTCTTGAGTGACCCGACGCGTGAACTCTTCGCGGGGCATGCCAGTGCCTTCGAAATCCACCCAGGACAGATAGGTCGCTTCCAGATCCATCGAGGCAAGCCCTGGGATCGCGTTCACCCCTGCATCGAAAATTTTGCGGTTGCCATCGAGATAGGCACAGAGCGCATCGACCCATTGTGCCCCCTCCGCTGAATAGGCCGCCGTCGCCATAAACAGTCCGAACGCGTTCGGCGATATCCCGAGAGCCCCCATTCGCCTGGCAAAACGCGCCCGCAGGTCTGGGTCTTCAATGATGACATTGCCCGAATGGCTGCCCGCGATATTAAACGTCTTGGTCGTCGCAGTCATCATCACCAACCGATCAGTGATCCCATCAATCGCCGTCATGGGGATATGGGTGACCCCGGGCATCACCAAATCGTGGTGAATCTCGTCGGAGACCAAAATAAGGTCGTGACGTTGGGCGAAGGCGGCCACAGCTTCGAGTTCAGCGCGAGTCCACACCCGACCACCGGGATTGTGCGGTGAACAAAACAACAGCATCGATTCTTGGCCGGTCATCTGAGCGTCATACGCGTCGAAATCCAGCTCATAGCGCCCGGCTGTGTTGATCATCTCGCATGAGACGACGGTGCGCCCGGCGGCCGTGATCACCCGCGCGAAGGCGTGGTAGATTGGCGTGAACATAACGATCCCATCGCCTGGCTTGGTGAACGCGTCCAGACACATGCCTGTTCCGTTGACCAACCCGTGGGTGGTGAAGATCGAGGCGGGGTCCAGCGCCCAACCGTGACGCGTTTTCATCCACCATTGGATGGCCGCACGGTACGCGCTTTCATCAGCGAAATATCCATAGATGCCATGATCGGCCATGCCCTGCACTGCGTTTTGCACACACGCAGGCGGGCGAAAATCCATGTCTGCAACCCACATCGACAGGCCATCATCGGCCGAAACGCCATAGTTTGTCTCCATCGCGTCCCATTTCGAACAATGTGTGCCGCGCCGGTCGATGATCTCGTCGAATGTCATGAGGCCCCTCATTGTAGAACTGTCCTCATAAGCTACGCGTCTGGCCCGCAGGTGCAAGTGCAGTTGCGCACGCGTGCAGGCTTGGTTAAATCAGCGCCCATGGCCGTTCTTCCGATCCTGCTCCATCCCGATCCGCGTCTGAAAAAGACAGCTGCCGCGCTGTCAGATATTTCGGATCAACTGCGCGTCTTTGCCGATGACATGCTGTCGACCATGTATGCTGCGCCAGGCATTGGTCTGGCTGCGCCGCAGGTCGGGGTAAATCAACGTCTGATCGTGCTGGACTGTGCCAAAACCGATGATGAGCCGCCACAGCCCATGGTGATGGTCAACCCGCAGGTCGTTGCTGAATCGGGCGATCAAAACGTTTATGAGGAAGGCTGCCTGTCAATTCCCGAGCAATATGCCGAAGTGACCCGCCCAAAACAGGTGCAAGTGCGCTGGATGGGCCTTGATGGCAAAGAACATGAGCAAGAATTCGATGGCCTTTGGGCAACTTGTGTCCAGCACGAGATCGACCATCTCGATGGCAAGCTTTTTATCGATCACCTAAAGCCGCTTAAACGTCAGATGATCACCCGGAAAATGGTCAAACTTAAGCGCGAGCGCGCCCGCGACGGAGGCTGAGTGATGTTGAAAATTCTCCAACATCCCGATCCTGTGTTGCGCGCAAAATGCACACCAGTTGAGCTTTTTGATGACGCGCTGATGGATTTGGCGGAAGACATGATCACAACGATGTATGACGCACCCGGCCGCGGCCTGGCCGCCCCGCAAGTCGGCCATACGGTGCGATTGTTCGTGATGGACACCACTTGGAAACAGGGCGATCCGAGCCCGCGAGCGTTTGTAAATCCTCAGATCATCGTCGTCTCGGATGAGACAGCATGGGATGAGGAAGGGTGTTTGTCTTTGATCGGTCAATCGTGCAAAGTCTGTCGGGATATGTGTCACGCTGCTCAAAGAGCGCGCGCCAGAGGTAGGGTTCTT
>JBELMC010000053.1:0-20157 GCA_042096155.1 Dinoroseobacter sp. | reverse complement strand
GGCGTGATCCCGCAGGTGGTGCCGGTGCTGCTGGCCCAAATCCTGTACTTTCTGGAATCAAACACGCGTTCGGCCACGATCATTGGCGCAATCACCGGCGGCGGCATCGGCCTTATGCTGACCCAAGCAATCCAGACCCAGAAGGACTGGGAGGAGGTCGCCTACTACATCGTCCTCATTGTGATGATGGTGATGCTGATGGACTGGTTCTCGGGCTGGTTGCGCGGCAAGCTCATCGGACGCAAGGACTAATGTCGCGCCTTTCAACAGATTCTCCGTTCATTCACCCGGACTGCGAAATCACCGACAGTACCTTTGGGGCTTATATCGAGATTGGCAAAGGCAGCCGGGTCAACAATTCGTATTTCGGAGACTATTCTTATTGCGACCGTTATGCCGACATCGCAAATGCGCAGATCGGCAAGTTCGCCAACATCGCGGCCTTTGCGCGGATCGGGGCCACCGACCACCCGCTTCACACGGCGGCTTGTCACCATTTCCTCTACCGCTCGGATGATTATTGGGACGACGCCGGCCCGGATGAGGAATTCTTCGCGCACCGCCGGTCGCGGATGGCACATATCGGCCATGATACCTGGATCGGCGCCGGCGCAATGATCAAACCCGAAGTGACCTTGGGTGATGGTGCGGTCGTTGCCGCAGGCGCCGTCGTGACCCGAGATGTGGACCCATACACCATTGTTGCGGGCACACCCGCCAAGCCCCTGCGCCTGCGTCAACCCCGCGAGATAGCCCAGCGCCTAATTGCGCTGGCTTGGTGGGATTGGTCGCACGCAGAGATCCGCCACGCGCTAGATGACTTTCGGTCCCTCGCGGCCGAAGCCTTTCTCGAAAAATACGAGACCTAGCCCTCCAACGTCAGTGTCACCCGGTCCCCGGCAAACCATGTGCGGCCAAACTCAACCGGCATACCAGCTTCATCCACGTTCACACCAGAAGACTTCAAGAGTGGATCGCCCTCTGAAAGCTGCAGGTGAAGCGCGTGTGTCGCCGTTGCCCGCACCGCGGTCAGACGGGTCGAGGCGCGGGTGTAGTCAGCGATGCCGATTATTTGCAGCGCCTCGGTCACGCTGCTGGTTTGGCTCAGGGCTTCTTCAATGCCAGTTAGGCGCCCGAGGGGGAATAGACTTTCAAAAACGTTGATCGGCTGGCCGTCAGCGAGCGAAAGACCGTGATAGGCGCAAACCGGATCACGCGGTGCAATCTGCAAGGCTTTGGCTTCGCCCGTCGTCGCCGAACGCTCCTCGATCTGGAGAACGCGCTTGACCGGCCGTCTGCCCGCTGCGATCAGGTTTTCGTGGAACCGCACACGTCGCCCGATGGGGTAGTCCGTCGGCGTTGCTGCGACGAAAGCACCAGAACCACGACGGGTGCGGATGAGACCTTCTTCAACCAAAGCCGAGATGCCATGTCGGACGGTGTGCCGATTGACGCCAAAGCGCTCGGCCAACCCTGCCTCCGTCGGCAGTTTGTCTCCGGGCGCGTATTTGCCCTCTGCCAAGTCACTGCGGAGCGCATCCGCGATGGCCTGCCAGATGGGTGTTTTGCCTGAATTGTCACGCAAGTTTCACAAATCTCTTCTGTCGTGAGTGGGGGAATCTGCTATAATATGTATAGTTGTATAGGAAATGGAAAAGTTGTCGAGATGAAAGACACTTTCGACGAAAACGCTGCCGATAAAAATGCGGAGCGTAAAGCATGGATGGGTCTGCTTGCCAAGGCGCCGGAGGGTCGCGTTGCTGCTCTGCTGGATGCCGCTATGGCACGTCCCGAATTCACATGGCTGCGCGCGCCTGAGATCGGCAGCACCATGGTGCGCGGCCGAGCTGGTGGGACCGGCGCACCCTTCAACATCGGAGAGATGACTGTCACGCGCTGCGCGCTGACACTCGCAAGTGGTGAATTGGGCCACGCCTATATTCAAGGCCGCCGCAAGTCTGATGCTGAAGCGGCGGCCCTTGTCGACGCGCTGATGCAAGGGCGCAATGCCTCAGCCGTCCGCAAAGCAATTCTTGACCCACTCGGGGTGGAGCAATCCACCGCAAAGACCGCCCGCGGCGAAAAAGCCGCCGCAACCAAGGTCGAGTTCTTTACAATGGCACGGGGAGAAGACTGATGCAGGCAACTGCTCTGGCAGGTGGCTTTGACAATCCCGCCACGGGGTCCGCCCACGCGTTCCGGAGTGTCATGGAAGCCATGGCGCGTCCTGGAACAACGCAGAACATTCAGGGTGGCGCGCCGCCCGAACCTTTGTCCGTCGCGGCCGGCACAGTTCTGTTGACCCTGTGCGATACCGACACGCCTGTCTATCTTGCTGGCAAGGCTGACACGGACGATGTCCGCGCGTGGCTGGCTTTTCACACGGGTGCCCCACTGACGGGCCCATCCCATGCGATGTTTGCAGTCGGCGACTGGGACGCATTGATGCCGCTGGACAGCTATCCCATTGGGACGCCGCAATACCCCGACCGCTCGACAACCTTGATCGTGGAATGTGGTGAACTTGAAGCGGCTGGCGCGACGCTGCGCGGACCCGGGATCAAGACCAAGGCTACGCTGTCCCTGCCGGAAACACGCGCCTTCCAAAGTAACCGCGCACTGTTTCCGCTTGGGCTCGATTTCATCTTCACCTGTGGCAGCAGGTTGGCGGCGTTGCCTCGAAGCACGGTGGTTTCGCGCTCAAGTGGCGAAGCGGTGGCGCGTCAAGGAGACGTCTGATGTATGTAGCTGTAAAAGGTGGCGAGCGGGCAATTGAAAGCGCACATGCCTGGCTCGCTGAAGAACGGCGAGGCGACACGGATGTCGCGGAATTGAGCATTGCGCAGATCCGTGAGCAGCTGAAGCTGGCCGTGGATCGCGTGATGGCCGAAGGCTCGCTCTACGATCCTGACCTTGCCGCTTTGGCGATCAAGCAATCGCGTGGTGATTTGATTGAGGCGATCTTTTTGATCCGAGCCTATCGCACGACGCTGCCGCGGTTTGGCGCGTCAAACCCGGTGAACACAGGTGCAATGGCCTGCGATCGGCGTATTTCGGCGACGTTCAAAGATTTGCCTGGCGGGCAAGTTCTGGGGCCGACCTTCGACTACACACACCGTTTGCTCGATTTCAAACTGGCCGCTGATGGCGAGGTGCCCGTCGCGCCCACACGCGAAAGCGCCCCGAGCGATGTGCCCCATGTGACGGAGTTTCTGAACCGCGAAGGCCTGATCGAAGAGGCTCCACACGATGACACGCCGCCACCCGACCTGACGCGCGAGCCGCTTGAAATGCCAGCAGACCGCGCGCTGCGTCTGCAAGCACTGACCCGCGCTGATGAGGGCTTTACGCTTGGTCTCGCCTACTCGACGCAGCGCGGCTATGCGCGCAACCATGCCTTTGTGGGCGAGCTACGGATCGGGGCGGTTGCCGTTGAAATGGACATCCCCGAGCTGGGCTTTGCCATCGAGATTGGCGAAGTGACCCTGACCGAATGTGAAACCGTCAACCAGTTCAAGGGGTCTAAGACCGAGCCGCCGCAATTCACCCGTGGCTATGGACTGGTATTTGGTCAATCCGAGCGCAAGGCGATTTCCATGGCGCTTGTTGACCGCGCTCTGCGCTGGGAGGAATTAGGCGAAGACAATGTTGGCGCACCTGCGCAGGACACGGAGTTTGTTCTTTACCACGCCGACAACATTCAGGCGACGGGCTTTCTGGAGCACATCAAGCTGCCCCACTATGTCGACTTTCAGTCAGAGCTGGAACTGGTGCGCAAACTGCGCCACGCAGCGGGTGCAAACCAGGTGCAGGAGGCAGCAGAATGACCGAGTATAACTTCGCCTACCTCGACGAACAGACCAAGCGGATGATCCGCCGTGCGATCCTGAAGGGCCTGGCGATCCCCGGCTATCAGGTGCCCTTCGCCAGCCGCGAGATGCCTATGCCCTATGGTTGGGGAACAGGGGGCGTGCAAGTTTCCGCCGCCGTCCTGACACCGGATGATAGGTTCAAAGTGATCGACCAAGGGGCTGATGACACAACGAACGCTGTTTCAATTCGGTCGTTCTTTGAACGCACCGCTGGGGTAGAGACCACGACGGCGACGTCAAAGGCCAGCGTCATCCAAACCCGCCACCGCATCCCCGAAGAGCCGCTGACCGAGGACCAGATCCTGGTCTACCAGGTGCCAATCCCGGAGCCGCTGCGGTTTCTAGAACCGCGTGAAAGCGAGACCCGCAAGATGCACAGCCTTGAGGAATACGGGCTGATGCATGTGAAGCTTTACGAGGATATCAGCCGTCACGGTCACATTGCGACCTCCTACGCGTACCCGGTCAAGGTCGAAGGGCGATATGTGATGGACCCCTCTCCGATCCCGAAGTTCGACAATCCAAAACTGGGCGACATGGCCGCGATCCAGCTTTTTGGCGCGGGGCGCGAGCAGCGGATTTATGCGCTGCCGCCTTACACGCAAGTTGTCAGCCTCGATTTCGAAGATCACCCGTTTGAGGCCAGCAAAGCCGATCACAGATGTGGCCTGTGCGGTGCCATGGACAGCTATTTGGATGAAGTGATCACCGACGACCAGGGCGGGCGTATGTTTATCTGTTCTGACACAGACTATTGCGAAGGCCGTCGCGCTGCAGGTTTCTTCGGCCCAATGTCGGCAGAAAACCAAGGTTCGGCCACGGTGACCACAAAACGAGATTTGGAGATCCAGGCATGAGCGCAGATCTCACCCCGCTTTTGTCGGTTCAGGGAATTTCCAAATCCTACGGAGCCCACATAGGCTGCACAGATGTGTCCTTTGATCTCTATCCCGGTGAGGTGATGGGCATCGTTGGCGAAAGCGGCTCGGGCAAGTCGACTCTGTTGAACTGCATGGCGGGGCATCTGGCACCAGATGCTGGGCAGGTCGTGTTCGACACCCGCGCCGATGGGCCCAAAGACACCGTCACCATGTCAGAGCCAGAGCGCCGGATGCTCGGGCGAACGGACTGGGCGTTCGTCCACCAACACGCCCGCGATGGGCTACGTATGGGCGTTTCAGCTGGCGGCAATGTTGGCGAGCGTTTGATGGCTGTGGGCGAACGGCATTATGGCGGTATTCGTGGCAAGGCCACAGACTGGCTGGAGCGGGTCGAGATTGATGCTGACCGTGTCGACGACCGCCCCACAACCTTTTCCGGCGGCATGCAGCAACGCCTGCAGATCGCGCGCAATCTGGTGACAGGACCGCGTCTGGTGTTCATGGATGAACCGACCGGGGGCCTTGATGTCTCGGTGCAGGCACGGCTGCTGGACCTGCTGCGTGGATTGGTGCGTGACATGGGGTTGTCGGCGATCATCGTCACCCACGACCTTGCGGTGGTGCGTTTGCTGGCTGACCGGCTGATGGTGATGAAATCGGGCCGGGTGGTTGAGGCAGGCCTGACTGATCAGGTGCTTGACGATCCGCAACACGCCTATTCCCAACTTCTTGTCTCTTCCGTTTTGCAGGTGTGAGCGATGACAGTCCAAATCACCCAAGCAACTTATGAGGATTGCCAAGATGTCGCCGCGTTCTTAGTCGCCGCCTTGCCTGAGCGTTGGCGGAAATCGGAATTGCCAGACTGCGCGCAGATACAACGCGTCCTTTCGCACCACGGGTCCATCCTTGTGATCGCCCGTCAAGACGGAAGTGTGGTGGGTCTGGCTCTTGGATGGCGCTTTCCGAATGCTGTCGCCCAAGGCGATTCAATAATGCTGGACGATCTTTTGGTCACCTTTGACTGTCGCAGAGTCGGCATTGGGACGGAGCTTGTAGAGGCTTTTACAAAGACAGCACGGCAACTTGGCAAAGCACCGATCGAAGTCTGGGCAACAACAGATTTCCCGGAAGAGCCAGCCGCAACCCTGTTTAAACGAACAGGCGGCCAACAGGGCGAGTTGCTACGCCAATTCGATTGGCCAAGGAAGGCATGCGCATGATTGAACTTCAAACCGTCTCGAAAACCTTCACCCTGCACAATCAGGGCAGCGCTGTGATTGAAGTCATCAGCGATGTGTCCTTCTCCGTAGCCCCCGGGGAGTGCGTTGCGCTGACCGGGGCTTCGGGTGCGGGCAAATCGACCCTGATGCGAATGATCTACGGCAATTACCTGTCGCAAGCGGGATCGATCTGCATTGGCGGTGTGGACATCGTACAGGCAGAACCCCGTGAGATCATTGCCCTGCGCCGCGAGGTGCTGGGCTATGTCAGCCAATTCTTGCGGGTCGTTCCGCGCGTCTCGACGCTGGATGTGGTCGCGGACCCCTTGCGGGCCCTGGGCGTGCCACCTGAGGACGCCCAAGCCAGAGCCCAAGACTTGCTAGCGCAGCTCAACATTCCTCAGCGGCTCTGGACTCTGTCCCCGACAACCTTCTCAGGCGGCGAGCAGCAACGGGTCAACATCGCGCGCGGTTTTGCCCACGCATATCCGTCGATGCTGTTGGACGAGCCCACGGCGAGTCTGGATGCGACCAACCGCGAAGTCGTGTTGTCCTTGATTGAAGAGGCCAAAGCCCGTGGTGCGGCGATCATAGGCATTTTCCACGACGAGGCCGCACGCGCCCGTGTGTGTGATCGCGAAATCGACGTCAGCGCCTTTACGCCCGGCATGTCCTCAGGCAGCGACGTGGTAGGTCAACCCAAAGAGTCTGCGGCATGACCGAGGGCCGCCTGATCGCAGTTGTTGGCCCATCCGGTGTCGGCAAGGACAGCGTGATGCAAGGCGTGGCTGAGGTCATGCCGAAACTACATCTTGTTCGGCGTGTCATCACGCGCGCGCCAGAATTGGGTGGCGAAGATTACGACGCTGTCTCTGAGCCGCAGTTTAAGGATCTGGCCAGCGGTGGTGCATTCGCCGTCCATTGGGGCGCGCATGGGTTGTTCTATGGCATTCCGCAAACCGTGAGATACCAGTTGAACAAGGGGACCGACTGCCTTGCCAACTTCTCGCGAAAGGCACTTCAGGCCGGGGCAGATGCATTCCCCAACTTCGTCATCCTGAACATTACGGCCGAGCCGAAGACGTTGGCGACCCGATTGAGGGCACGGGGCCGCGAGTCCGAGGCCGATATTGCCAAACGCCTGGCCGAGGCAGCAAAACCGCTCCCGGCAGGTCTGGACGTCATCACGCTTTCCAATGACGGGCCGCTGGATCAGACAATCGCGCGCGCGGCACGGCTGCTTCAGCCGGTGAGCGTGTAGCGATGCACCAGCTCAAAGCGCCCATCTTGCCGTTCGCCACACAGAGCGATCTGATCTACGACAAAAGGCGCGGGCAAATCCGGAAGGTGACCTTGCAAAATGTCTGTCCAACCGCGAACGTCCTCTTGGGGCAACCGGTCCGAGAGTGTGAGATGAAACCGGAACTCCTCGAAGACGTAAGGGTAGCCCCACTGCGCCAGCAACGTCTCTTGCCGGGGGCTCAGCCCCGCCTTGCGCCGCCGCGCAAGCTCTGCCTCGCCCGCCGGCGCGCGAAACCCGTCAAGATCGCGCACGCAACCTGCGGCGATACGTTTCAAGCCGTCGAGTGGCCCAAAGGGCGTGAACGCCAGAAACCGGCCCAATTGCGTCAGCTTCAACCCATCACAAACCGCAGGCGAAAGCGCAGCCGCCAAGTCGGAAACAGCCGCTTCAAGAGCCTCAGGCGTTTGCCCCTCTTTCAAACGGAAGGGCGGTTTCAGGGTTCCATGAAAGCCGTATTTGCGCGGTGTCATCGTGATGTCATGCAAACCGGGCACACCGAGCCTGGACACCTCACGTCCCGTCACAACATCCCAGCCGAGCCAATTCGCGCCGAAATCCGCCAGCGGGCCGTCAGGCGGCACATAGTAAATTGCGAAACGAGCGTATGACATGAATTCCCCCTTTTCTGCATCATCTTTGACAAACACATGTGACACTCAGGTGTCAGCTGACCTGTGTCTTGCCAATGCCCAGCTTGTTTTGCCAGATCGGACAGCGCTTGGGGCCATCACGATCGAAGCGGGCGTCATTTCCGCGATCACGCAAGGCGACAACGTCCCGACAGGCGCTGTGGATTGCGAACGCGATCTGGTTCTGCCGGGTCTGGTGGAGTTACACACCGACAATGTCGAGCGCCATATCGAGCCGCGCCCCGAAGTCGATTGGCCCCACCTGCCCGCCCTTCTTGCCCATGATGCTGAACTGGCCTCCACCGGAATCACCACGGTGTTTGATGCCATGCGCGTCGGCTCTATCCATTCCGGCAAAGGGCGGTATATCGACTACGCGCGCAAACTGGCCGACGAGCTTTTGGCCGCGCGCGCGCAAGGCATGTTCAAGATCAGCCACTTCCTGCACCTGCGCGCAGAGATCTGCTCTGAAACCTTGCTGGAAGAACTGGCGGCCTTTGGCGCGCAAGATCGCGTCGGCATTGTCAGCCTGATGGACCACACACCCGGACAACGGCAATTCCGCGATCTGGCGGCGCTCAAGACCTATGTCGCCAAAAAGCGTGGTATGAATGATGCCGAATTTGCCGAGCATGTGCAAAACCTGCTCGGCCTCCAGAAGCGGTTCGGTGCCACGCACGAAAAAGGCGCGATCACAGAGGCGGCCCGTTTGGGCGCGGTGCTGGCCAGCCATGATGACACAACAGCACAGCATGTCGCGACCTCAGCCAGAAATGGCGTTGATTTTGCGGAATTCCCAACGACGGTCGAGGCCGCCCAGGCCTGCCGGGAACAGGGTATTGCCGTGATGATGGGTGCGCCGAACCTGATCCGCGGTGGGTCGCACTCCGGCAATGTTGCCGCTGAAGATCTGGCTCGGCAGGACCTACTGGACATCGTCTCCTCTGACTATGTTCCGTCAGCGCTTTTGCTGTCCGCTTTCCACCTCGCGCGAATCTGGGATGATCTGCCACGCGCAATTGCAACCGTGACACGCAACCCGGCGCAAGCCGCGCGCCTTGACGATCGCGGTGTTCTAAAGGTTGGAATGCGGGGTGATGTCCTGCGCGTTCGCCAAACCGAAGCGGCGCCCCTTCTGCGTGGGGTGTGGAGCCAAGGACAAAAGATTGGCTGAACGGGGCGTCGTCACCCAGAGAACGGTTTTGATCGCGCAAGCAGCCATCGGGTCATCTGTGATTCAGACGCCCCCGAAAACTCAGCTGCCTCATTCGGGTCAAACCTATCCTTGGCAACATCAAACACTCTGGGCGACTTTCGCCCCTTCGGCTGGAACCAAATGGCGGCAATGGCATTTCTGCCGTCGGTCTCGGCGATATAGTGAGTGATGTTCATAGCGGGCAGCTTTGCAACGATTTGGTCAAGGTTAACAGACCGAACCCTTTTTGAGAATGGGTATTCTCGCGGGTGAAATCATGCGACTTTGCAGCACCAGAAGGACGTCTGATCAGCTGCGAACTGCCCATCCTGCGCGCGAAAATACCCCAAGGCCCATGCAAAATCCGCCGAGCCCCAATCTGACCAGACGGGTCTGTAGTTCTGGGCCGGGTCGGAGGGGCGGTTTTGGACTTGGTTTTGCAAAAAGGGATGCGGCGGGTTGGGCCAAGCAATGAGCGGCTCAAGGCCTCGGCGCTGATGGGTTGGGGTCGAAACCAGCCCTTGAGGCCGCACAAAACCAAGGCAGGTTCAAGGCGCCTAGCATCGCGGCTTGGAGATAGATTTGGCTGAAACATCTGTTCCGTTTACCAATGTGCCCCTAAACAAGAACAGCGTTTTACGCAAGCGATCGGAAAGCTTGCCAAAACAGATCGCGTCGATGCCGTCATGCGCACCAAAATGGGGGTCGCTCTCGATTTGTCGCCGCAAATGCAAGCGACCTCAGAATAGCATGATATGCGGGAGTTACGCGCGGCACGGTGGGCGCTGATCAAAGTTCAAACCGCTGCGCGAGCACGATTGGCGACTGTATCCGTTGGCTCTGTTCAAACGATCTTAAAGCGCCGATTGAGACAGCTCGCCAAAGACATGGAACAGAGTAAAAAAAGTCCAAAGCAACTTGTCTAGCCGAGATGTAACATTGCCTCATATGGTCGCCGTTCCTGCCGGTATACCGGGGATCGGTCAGCTGACGGCCATAACGCTTTTGATCGACATGCCTGAGATCAGCGGCATGGACCACAAGCAGGCCGCCAGACTGGCCGGACCGGCCCCAGTCTCTCAAAGTTGGGAGAAATGGCCGGGAAACGCAAGAATACAGACTGGTCGGGCACAACTGCGCAAAGCTCTGAATAGGCCAGCGCGTGTGGCTGCATGCGCAAACCCGGACATGACAAGAAAATACAATCAACGCATCAATGCTGAAAAATGAAAACCTTGGTGGTACCTTATTCAAATCTGTTACTTTTTTTGGGGAAACGAGCGCCTGTTTTACTGGACCGCAGGGAACAGAAAGCGCAGATCGTCATGTGGCAAAATCTGGCCATAAGATGCAAAACAAAGCTCAATAAGGCCTTGTACGAAAGCGAAAACGCAGCCTAAATTGCTGATGCAAGAGATGCCGGTGCGATGTTACCGGTTCATTCCGGGGGCCAAATCTGTGTTCATGCCCCTGGTGGCCCTGGAGATCAGATCCGATGCTGCATCACGTCCCCCAAAAATCCAGCTACGATATCGTTATTGTCGGGGGCGCGATTATGGGGTCTTCGGCTGCGTGGTTTTTGTCAGAGGACACAGATTTCGATGGCACAGTGCTTGTGATCGAAAAGGACCCCAGCTACCAGTTTTCATCGACCATGCACACAAATTCATGCATGCGACAGCAGTTTTCAGCCAAGTTGAATGTTCAGATCTCGCAATTTGCGGCTGATTTTGTCAAAAACTTGCGACGTTACATGAACAATGACGATCGGGTGCCTGATCTGAAAATTCACAGCTTTGGATACATGTATCTGGCCGACACGGAGGCCTTTGCGACCGTACTGCGCGAAAACCGTATCACTCAAAATGCTGCAGGGGCCGCTACAGAATTGTTGACCCCGCAACAGATCAAAGCGGCCTACCCGTTCTACACTGTAGATGACATTGTCCTGGGCTCCATTAACTTGGTTGACGAAGGGTTTTGGGACGGCACAGCCGTTTTTGACTGGTGGCGCAAATCCGCGCGCGAACATGGCGTGGAATATGTCACCAACGAGGTCGTGGCGATGACCAAATCCGCATCGGGCGCTCGGGTTGAAAGTGTCACGTTGATCTCAGGAGAGGTGATCGCTTGTGGCAAAGTGCTGAATGCGTCAGGCCCTCGCGCGATAGAGACAGCAAAGATGGCTGGGCTGAGTGTACCAGTTGAGCCGCGCAAACGGTTTTCGTGGATTTTCTCGGCGGAAACCCCCCTGGACCAAGACCTTCCGCTCACTATTGATCCATCGGGAGTGCATGTGCGCGAAAATGGCGGAGGCACCTATCAATGTGGGGCCCACAGCGCCATCGATCCGGCCGTGGCCTATGACGATTTCGATATGGATCACAGTCTGTGGCAAGATCACGTCTGGCCTATCCTCGCCGCCCGGATCCCGCAATTCGAAGCCATCAAAGTGACCTCGGAATGGGCTGGCCATTACGCCTATAACACATTCGATCAAAACGCGATCATGGGGCCTCATACGGTGGTTGAAAATTTTTATTTTCTCAACGGGTTTTCGGGCCACGGGTTGCAGCAAGCCCCCGCCATGGGACGCGGGACCGCTGAAATCATGGTTCATGGCACGTACAAAACGCTGGATATGACACCGTTTCACTATGATCGGATTGCGCAAAACCGCCCGTTGGTCGAAACAGCAATCATTTGATCAATCCTGACAGCCAAGGGAACTGACACGTACCAACGCCGCTTGCATCATATAAGACGCAGGTGGCATCGCCACAAAACGGTCGCGGCGCTTTGTTTCATCCTGCATTAGCGACGGATACGTTACGTTTAGGTGAATATATCCGGGTTCGGAAGCCTTGAATACGCTGTGATTGGGCCGCGCGGCCTTGAGCGGCGCAAAGCCGTCTGCTGGGTCGTTCAGCGGCGTTGCGCCAAAGGCCAGACCGGCCAATCGCTTGTTGGATTTGATTTCGCTAGTCTTTTCCGCAAAAAGCGATGGGACATCCTCTATGGGCTGAAAATTTTGGTTGCGCGCCCACTGGCAATGCGTGCCAGTTTATGCCCGCCGCATGACGCTCTGGACCGCCGGCCGGAGTGAAAGGAGTTCTTACCTCCGACCAGATTGAATACGCCCCTGTGACATTCGGCGTCGGCCTGAGAAATGTGACAGGCCACCGACAAAAAACGCGCTGCGCACCCGATCTCAATCAAAGTCCATGAACGTCAGTTCGGGGTCGCATCGATCACTGGATGACACAGCGTGCCGATGCCTTCAACGGTTGCCGTAACGGTATCGCCTGGCCACATCCATTCTTGCGGATCGCGGCCAGCACCCACGCCTGCGGGTGTGCCAGACGCAAGGACATCGCCCGGCTCAAGCGTGATTCCCTGGCTGAGATCGGCAATCAAGTCGTCCACTTTGAACAACATATCAGCCGTATTTCCACGCTGTTTTTCAACACCATTCACAGCCAGATGGAGATCCAGGGTTTGAGGATTTGGGATCTCGTCTGCCGTAACAATACAAGGACCGAAGGGGGCATAGGTGTCTTGGCCTTTGGAATAAATCCACTGCCCTGCGCGCCGGTTGTCGCGCGCAGAGACGTCGATTATAACTGAGTAACCAAACACATGTGTCAATGCGCTTTCGCGGGCCACGCGTCGAGCAGTTGTGCCGATGATCACAGCCAACTCGACTTCCCAATCCAATTGTTGGGTGATCTTGGAATTGTGCTCTATCGGTTGTCCGGGTCCGATCACAGCGGTGGGTGGCTTTGAAAAAATCACCGGCTGGCGCGGCAGGTCGGGGTCAACATCCAGCGCCTTGACGCTTTCGGCCACATGATCGGTGTAGTTCAATCCGATCCCAAAAATATTCTTGCGCAGACGCGGAATTGGGGCCAGCAAGGTGACATTCGACAACATCGTCGCCGTGTGGATCGGTGGGATCTCTGCGATTGCATCAACCAAGCGCTGCAATGACAGAAGGCCGGGCGGGCCAGTGTCGATCAATCCCAACATGGTGTCTGGCATCTCAACACCCATGTCATCGCCCAAATCAGCAACGTCGACAACCATATCGCGATAGATCACCCCAAGGCGCGCTTGGTCCTCGACCGAGGTACGGTAGGTCACAAGTTTCATATCAGAACCCTTCCTGTTTCATTGGGTTTTACAAGACCATTGGACCCAAGAATAGAGACATTGGTCGATGTCTTCTCAGACGGCATATGTACGGCAAAAACACAAATGCCCCATCCACCGAACCGAGCGCCCGCACACAACTTACAGCGTCTTGGCCCGCGATGAGACCCGCGTTATCCGCCCAAGAGAACACATCAGGTCAGCCGCCCGCAATCAAACTCTGATCGCGCGGAACGGCGCTGCAAACGGGTCAGAACCAAACACACGCTTTGGTTTCCGGACACCATGATCCCAAAATGGCGGTCAAATCGCCTGTTATCCTTCTGTCCGTTGGCCCGCTGCGGCGCGCCCATCGTTTTGCGGCTCCAAGAATGGAGCAAGGATCGACACAAGGTCAATGTGCGCGCCCAGCCGGGCGGCCAATAAGAAAACCCCACCAAGTTTTCGCTGCACCAGCAAAACATCAAAAGGCACAAGGGGTGGGACGAAACCGTCTTGTGCCAAAGCTATGGCATCGCGCTGCAGCTCTTGCGACAGGCGGGTGTCAGTAAAATCAAACGGGCGCTGATCTTTCAACGCTTGAAAAACACGCTGGATCATCGCGACGATCGTGGCGCGATGTTTGTCGGAGCTGCGAGGCCCAACAAAGCCGAGGTGTTCAATAACATCTGCCACCTCTTGGGTCCTGTTGGCCCAGCCAGCCTGCATCAGTTTGCGATAAAGGGTCACAATCTTTGGATCCAGTCTGCGGGCAGCCCCAAAGTCTAGCAATGCGATTTGGTTGCTGGAAGGCACGTATAGATAATTTGCAAAATTCGGGTCCGTTTGCATCTCACCGAAGGTCAACAGCTCGGCCAGGGTCAATCTGATCAGATCACTGACGATGTCATCGCGCAGGAATTGGGGCTGATCACAGATATGTTCCAACGCGACTCCTTCTATGAAGCGCATGGCAAGAACGTGTTTTGTGCTCCACTCAGGTTCAAGCTTTGGAACCAAAAAACGAGGCATATCTTCCAATAGGGCGTAAAAATGCGCCATCTGCGCGCCCTCTCGGCGATAATCTGTTTCTTCGCGCAATTGTTCGCGGGCCTGCGCCAAATAAGGATCCAGATCCAGGCCCTTGGGCACCAAGCCCGACATTCGCATCAAAAAACCCAGATTGGCGACGTCGCTGTCGATGCTGTCGGCAACGCCCGGATATTGCACCTTGATCGCCAGCTCAGGTCCTTTTTTCAGTTCTGCGCGATGCACCTGACCAATAGAGGCCGCCGCGATCGGCCGGACGTCAAACTTAGCAAACGCACGGATCCAATTCGCTGGCCACTGCTGGTTCAACACTTTCTTCAGCTGGGCCGGAGGCATAAAATGCGCGTCATCGCGCAACCGGGCCATGATCTGGGACAGCTCAGGGGGCAGGACATCGCCTGTATCCATCGACATCAATTGCCCCATTTTCATCGCCGCCCCGCGCATCTTGGCCAGCTGATCGGCAACGCGGCTGATGTTGTTGGCTGTCAAGAGCAAGTCACGCAGCGATGGTTTCTGTCCCCGGCCCAGCTGCGCAATCCCGTTCAACGCAACATTGCCTGCAACTCCGGCGGTCAAAGACCCAAGGCGCCCAAAGCGGGCGATACGCCCCGATGGCACGGCAAGCGCCTTGGCCTGCGACGATTTTTTGCGCAAATCTGTGCTCATCGAATGGTATGTATAGAGCGTGCCAAACTGTTGTCCTTGCCCGTGTCAGAGCAGCCATCAGCTGTTCGCACGCCTTTTGTGCCAAAGGGCGCTGACACAAGCCCCGCCGGTATGCGTGCCGCTTTGAACGGGCTCCATCGCAGAAGACCCAAACAAGCCTGCGCCCGGCCTACGCGGAGAGAACCGAGGCCGGGGCCTGACAAGAGGAATGACAAGTTGCACATGTATGTCGGTTTAACCCGATCGCAACCAAAGACAAGTTCGGCGATCGGCGCCATGGGCCCGACATACCAATGCCCGATGTCAAGCTGCGTATCGATGAACAACGCGACATTTTTCAACGCCGATCCCAGCCCGGCCAGCATGAGCGTCACAGAGCGGCGCGGGCAGGTCTGACGGGATCCATCGAGGACAGCCAGAACATAAATCGGCACGCCATCTGCGACAGCACCTGATCGGGGCAGACGCCATCGCGAATTTGCAAATCAAAATGCCCCGAAAGGCCGTTGAGCACAGGTCATTGCGCGCCTTTTGCACTGTTTAGGCCTCGTTTGGCGCACCATAGCCGCCATCATACCCGGTATAGCGATAGCTTCCCTTACCGCTGGGTTGATGGCTCAACACGGTATGGAAATCGGCCTCGGGGGTGATGGCCTCGCGTAATCCATGAACCGCTTGGCGCAAATCCCCCTGGTTGGTGCTGGCCCACCGCACCAGCATCACCACCGCATCTGCATGATGTCCGATATAGCGAGCATCCACGACCGGAAGCAGCGGCGAGCTGTCGATGATCACAACATCAAAAGCACTCACAGACTCTTCGAGCATTTTATCAAAGACCTGTGAACACAGCAGCTGGTCCGTCGGCATATTGCTGCGACCCGCACCCAGAACCAATGTCAGGTTGCTTTGTGGATCACGGGTATAGAATGACGCGTCGATCTCGCTGAATTCCGGATCGCGCAGATAATCGATCAAGCCGTGATCAGGCTGGAGGCCGACCTGACGGTGGATGCTTGGCTGGCGCAAATCCCCGTCGATCAATAGGGTTTTTTTGCCTGACATTGCGAAGGTGCGGCCCAAGGCCAGGGCAGTCGTCGATTTGCCTTCCGCCAAAAGTGCGGATGTGACCAGAATGACCACCCCGCGATGTGGCGCCTCTTGATAAGGGATCAGCCGCCCGGATTTGCGCAAGCCCTGGTCAATCGCCGCCCGCAATCTTCGAATGGCTTCGGCATATGGCGAGAGCGGTTCCAAAACGACCTTGTCGGCAACAGTCAACGAAGCGTCGCCGCGATCGGTCGACAATGGCAGGGTCGATGAAACTTCGGCGCCCAGCAGATCGCGCAGCTGCGCCACGCTGGTCACGCCGCCGGTATAATATTCGGTGGTAAAGGCCAAACCGACGCCCAGGCCAAGTCCAAACACAAGCGCGGCCGCCAGGATCAATTTGGTATTGGGCGCGCTGGGGCGGGTGGGCGCCAGGGCCTGCGATACGATACGGCTATCGGCAACCTGCAACACAGCTTGGGTTTCGAGATCCCGCAAGCTGGAAAGCAATGTTTGATATTGCGTGCGCGCAATCGCGGCTTCCTGCTGTAATTCGTAAATCTTTACCAAGGATTCCGACGACAAGTCACCGCGCAACAGCTCCTCGCGCAGGTCTTCGCGATAGCGCGAGGCTGTTTGGCGCAATTCGGCAATTTCGACCTGCAGCCCGCGGACCGCACCATGCGCTTGGTTCGCAATCGTCTCGTCGAGCGCGTCCAGCGCGCCGCGCAGGTCGATCGCTGGATCAGACCCGGCAGCCAAATCATCGAGTTGATTTTGCAGCTTGATGCGCTCATCGCGTAGCGCTCGAAAGGCTTGGTCGCTGAGCTGCTCGGCAAGGCTGTCCCAGTTTTGGATCTCATAGCTGGCAGACGCCCGTGCGGCCGCCACGTCAGCTGACAAAAGTTGCGCTTCGGTATGTTCCAAGAGACGTTTGAGCCGGGAAAGCTCAGGTCGACTGGCGTCCGCCTCTATATCGGCCAAATTCGTGTCGATGAATTGATCCAGAGCCGCGTCAGATCCAGCAACTGCCTGTCGGGCGACATTGATCTGCGCCTGTAAAATGTCGCGCGCGGCCAAAGACGCCAGAATTTTCGCTTCAACCTGCGAACCGATATAGGTGTTCGCCATGACATTTGCGAGATCGGCCGCTCTTTGGGGATCTTCTGCAGTGATGGATACGGAAATCAAATAGGTCAGCCCGTGTCGGCGGACCGTGACCGCCTTGGACAATTTGCCAAGTGTTCTTTGCAACAAAGCGTTGCCTTGCGGCTTCGCGTCATCGCGCAAACCCAACGCTACGGCAATACGGCCACGCAAGCCGAGCGATGGGCCAAATTCAGGATCCGTGATCAATTGTGCTTTTTGGATGACCTCTAGGGCAATTGCGCTGGAGCGTAAAATTTCCACCTCGCTTTCAATCCGTGCATTGTCTGCGCCGACATTGGAGGTGCTCTGAATCTGGGCGTCCAACAGGTTTTTCTGTCCAGGATCCACAAAGATCAGCGCATCCGCCGTATAGGTCGGCGTCACCGAGAATAAATACGCCAATGCAAGTGCTGCGAGCACAGCCGTAGTGGCCAGGATCAATTTAAGCTGGCGGTGCAGCAAGTCGAAAATCGACTTCAGATCGATGGTGTCGTCCATATAAGAAACTGCCTTCTATGTCTTTTTGTTCCACCACACCGGCCTGGGCGGGATCTTTCAAGAGACGTCATTTCTACTGGGGCAGCGACAGTAACGCCCAACCGCAACAATCCCCAAATGTCATATTTGCAATATCCGCGGCGCTTGGTCTGGTGCAAGGCAAACTGCTGTCAGCCGCCCAGTGGCATAGGCACCGGTGTCCAGCTTGATCCGGTCGGGCGAAATTTCGGGCTGATTGACCACTGTATGGCCATGCACCAATGTCACCCCCGCCACTCTGCATCCGGAGGTGCTGGGGGTCCACAACAGATCGTACAAGGATTGTTCAGACAATGGCTTGGATGGATCAACTCCGGCATGGCTGATAAAATAACGACCAAATTGGACAGACCGGGGCAAGCTGCGCAAAAAGTCTATATGATGCCTGGGGATATTGGCATTGAGCAGGGCGCGCCATTTGTTTGCCGAATAATCCCATCCCAAGCGGGGGTCTCGATAAATGCCATAGGAGGCCAACGTCTCGGCGCCGCCGAAATCCAACCAGCGCGCAGCGGCATGAGGCTGAGTAACGAATTTCAGCATCATCTGTTCGTGATTGCCCAAAAGCACAAGACGGTGCGGGCCGTATGCGGCCGGAGCACTCAGCCGATTGACGACCCCAGCGGTGTCGGGGCCACGATCCACGATGTCGCCGACATACACGATTGTCGCAGCGCCATATTCTCCACCAGCGTCTGACATGATCAACTGTTCCATTTTACCAAGCTGATCGGCACATCCATGCACATCGCCCACCACATATAAACGCAGCGGCAAAGGCACGCCGGATAAAGGAAGATGCGCGCGCGGTTCAAAGCCAAAGGGCCTTGCCATGGTGTCTGACATCATACGACGTTTCACTGACAGCATCGAACTTCCAAAAATATCAAAAATTGAAGTGCGGTTAGCATGGCAGGAAGGCTTCTCTGTGGCCAGTCTCAGTCAGGTGAAATATTATTTTTAGATGTATTTACGAAATGTTAAAATATTTAAAGTTGTATAAAAATATCGTTGCGCCGCGCAAAAATCTAATGTGGTGCGCGCCTGCGGAGACCGGATTGCAAGCCGCGCCGAAAGAGTGAGATGTCCGCCGTGAAATTATTTTTTGCGATATTTACCATTGCTGTGTTCTTGTCGCAGGGGGCATCGGCGCAAAGCACAGGCCTTCTTGTGCAAATCCGGGCGGCATGTCTGATCGGAAACGGGTCCTGCCGGGACGCAATCCGCGCGCTGCGTGAGATGCCCATATTCTTGGCATTTACCCCTGCTCAACGCTCTTTATTTGTCGGGACAGTTGCGGCGGAGATGCGCTCAGTCGGCGTCAATATCGATCAGATCGAGGTTGATTTAGACGTCGCTGAAGCGCTTTTCGATTTGGCCGATGTTGCAAAAGCGGACGGCGATTTCACACTGGCAGACAGCTTGAACATGATTGCTGATGAAATCAGAACCGGTCGCAGTTTAGAGGCTGGCGAGATCGCAACGGGATCGTTCAGCGAAAACTGAATCAAAACACGTGCCAGATCCGTGCCAGATCCCGGCGAGGATGACATAACCCTTTTGCCTATCGGCATTCGGCAATGCCCATTTTAATGATGTCGCGCCCTCGAACCCTTTTGACATCTCTCAATTCATAACGTGCTTCATTCATGAACCAAGATTGTAACGGCTGTGGATAGGACTGCGCCATCACACGTGACCATCTGTCAAATTCCGCCGTGCTGAGCGGTATGCCCGGGTATCTTGACGATGGTCCATGAAAACCGAATATCGTCGAAGCACTGATACACATGTCTGAAAGGCCCAGATACATGGTGCAGGCTGAATTGCAATAGCCGCCACGGATTTCGACACGGTCGCCAGCCCTCTCTATTCTTTGAAGAATATCTTGTCGGGTATCGATCCGACCGCCCGGATCGTTGCCAATAATCAAAGTTTCAGCGAGGGCTTGCGCATTGACAATGAGACCCAAAGCCATTGCCGCTGAAATCTTGCCGATCCATCCACCCCAACGGACCGCAGCGTCGCCAAATTTTCCGACAGTCATGCCCCACCCGCCGCAAATATCGTGTTTCATCGCCCTACCCACCGTGCCAGCAATGCAGGGTGCGTCGGTGGCCTCACCTCAAGACCCGGCCCGTAATCTGACAAAAACAAATTAAGGTTCCGTTTCGAAAGCCCTGCAAACCCGTCAAAAGCGACAGCAGGCTCGTAGCGACGCCCTTTTCAAAACAGGATCTGGCGTAAATTCAGTGTCTCTGCTTGGCTCTGTCGCGGTGTGGCTGTGATCTATTCCGGTCAACAAACAAGCGCTCAAGAGGCGACGCCCGCGCCGAAATGCATGCGTTACGCTTCCAATCACGCCGTACATGCACCGACCGGCATGTTTCGTCTTCCGTTGTTCAAGCCCGAGCTGTTTGACCCCAACCCCCTCTCGTATCCTTGAGCGAGTGCGACAGGCGTTCGAGACC
>JBELMC010000052.1:0-20167 GCA_042096155.1 Dinoroseobacter sp. | reverse complement strand
AGAGAGGCATTTTCGGCGTTCTTGCCGGCTTTATCTTTCCACTGGGTCATGCGCCCCATCCAACCCATGCGGGCGACACAGTTGAAAATCCAGGCCAATTGCGCGTGCTCTGGCACGGCGGATTGATGAAACAGGATGCTTTGTTCGGGATCAATGCCGCTTGCGATGAAACCCGCGCACAGCTCGCGCGTGTTGCGGCGCAGAACATCGGGATCTTGCCAAACGGTGATTGCATGCAGATCAACCATGCAAAAAACGGTTTCATGGCTGCCTTGATCTTGCAATGTGACGAAGCGTTTCAGCGCGCCAAGGTAATTGCCCAATGTCAGCCCGCCTGAAGGTTGGATCCCCGAGAACACGCGTGGCGTGAAGGTGGTCTGGGTCATGGTCGGCTCCGTCTGGACGTATCGATAAGCGTGGCTTACCCATGGGGCGAAAGCCCGTCAACCAAAGGCCCTGACATGTCTGATCCGCAAGAACCCTATTCCGAATATGCAGAGCCGCCCTTTCATCCGTTGCCCAAGGCGGTCATTGCGGTTGCGGCGATCATTCTTGGGCTGGAGGTGCTGTTTACCTTCGGCACGCGTGGCATCATCGGTGGACCAGATGCGATCGGGTGGCGGCTTGCAGCGATCCAGAACTGGGCATTTGCCGATGTCGTGTGGGAGTGGATGCGGGCCAATGGCCGCTATCCGCCCGAACATTTGCTTCGGTTCGTGACATATCCGCTGATCCACATAAACTTTACCCATGCCTTGTTTGTGATCGTATTCGTTTTGGCCATGGGCAAGCTGGTAACCGAGGTGTTCGGTGCGACGGCGTTTTTCGTGGTGTTCGGGGTGTCGTCGATCTTTGGCGCTTTGATCTATGGTCTTCTTCTTGACGAAGCGCAGCCTTTGGTGGGCGGCTATCCGGGTGTTTATGGGTTGATCGGCGCGTTCACATTCATGCTGTGGATGGATCTGGGCGCGGTGGGCCACAACCGTTTGCGTGCTTTTACCCTGGTCGGGGCCTTGCTTGGCATCCAACTGATATTTGGAGTGCTGTTTGGCGGCTCAAGCGATTGGGTTGCGGATGTGGCGGGTTTTGTATCAGGTTTTGGGCTGTCTTTTGTGCTCTGCCCCGGTGGCTGGGCGAGACTTTTGGACAAGCTGCGTCAGCGCTGACGGCGCAGGGCGCTGCGGATTTCTGCCAGGCGGAACGCGCCGAGCATCTGGCCCAACAGTCCATAGCTGGCGATCCCAAACAGGATCAACGCAGCCAGGGCAGCATAGCGCAGCCCGTCTCGCGCCAGCAGCGGATCGATTGCCGCGCCCGCGCCCCACAGAGCCACCCCCATCAGCACGGATGCCAAGATGATGCGAAAGCTCCGTGCGCGCGCGCGCAGATCAAGCCGCGCTGCTGCGCCGAGACCGCGCGATCCGCGCCACAACAGGCCCGCCATGATCCAGCCTGCAATGGTGGTGCCCAACGCCGCTGCAATATAGCCGATGGCCGGAGCGAGCCCGATGGCCAGTCCCGCATTCACCACCATTGCGACCAGCGCAAACCGCAGCGGTGTGCGGGTGTCCTCACGCGCGAAATACAGCGGTTGTAGCACTTTTTGCAGCACAAAAGCGGGCAGCCCCGCGCCGTAGACCGCAACCGCCAGCGCCGTTGCGGCAATGTCATCGGCACCAAACGCGCCGCGGCCAAACAGGACCGAGACCAAGGGCACAGGGATCACCAAGAGTGCGACAGCCGCAGGAACGGTCAAGGTCAGCGACATCTCGGTTGCGCGGCTGAACGCGTCCTGGCCGCCCGCCTCGTCGTCCGCGCGCAAACGCCGGGAAAGATCTGGCAAAAGCACGACACCGATGGCAATGCCAACCACGCCAAGCGGCAGCTGATAAAGGCGATCGGCATAGCTCAGCCATGCCACAGCCCCGTCGAAGAAGCTGCTGACCTGACGCCCGACCAACAGGTTCACCTGGACCACGCCGCCTGCCAATGCCGCAGGCGCTGCAATGATCGCCAGGCGCTTGAGGTCGGGCGTCCAGCGCGGCGGGCGGAAGATCAGCGCAAAGCCCGCGCGCCGGGCTGCAAGCCAAACCAACCCCAGTTGCGCAAGGCCCGCAACAGGCACCGTCCACGCCAGGGCTGATCCAATCGACATGCCCAAGGCCCATGCCCCAAGGATTGCGCCAACGAATAAGATGTTCAGCAAGACAGGCGCCGCAGCCGCAGCCACAAAATGTCCCAAGGCGTTGAGCACACCCGACAGCAAGGCCGCCAGCGAGATAAACAGGATATAAGGGAACGCAATCCGGCCGTATTGCACAGCAAGCGCGAAGCGGTCGTCTTGAGCAAAGCCCGACGCCATCGCCAGCACCAGATAGGGCATCAAGATCATGGCCAGCGTCGTGAACCCAACCAAGAGCGTCGTCAGCGCGGTGAACGCATCACGCGCAAAGCCGAGCGCATCCTCGTCTCCTTCCAGCTTCTTTGCAAACAGCGGGACAAACGCCATGTTGAACGCGCCTTCCGCAAAGAAGCGCCGGAACATGTTGGGCAGCGAAAATGCGATCAGGAAGGCCTCTGCCACGGGGCCTGCGCCCAGGAAGGCCGCGATCATGATGTCGCGGGCAAAGCCCATGATACGACTGGCCAATGTCCAGACGCCGACGGTGAAAAAACCCGCCAACAGCCGGATTGGCTTGCTCACGCGGAGGCCCTCATGCCTGGGCGCGCTCGGTCGCTTGTTCGATCGCGACACGCAGTTTCTTGCCAAGCGCATCTTGCTTGGTTTTGGAATGTAGCTTCAGCCCAAACATGTCTTTGACATAAAACGAATCCACGGCCTGCGCGCCGTAGGTCGCGATCTGGGCCGAGCTGACATAGATGTTGGCATTGGCCAACGTCCGCGTGATGTCATAAAGCAAACCCGGACGGTCGCGGGTGTCGACCTCGATAATTGTGAAAATGTCCGACCCTTCATTGTCGAAAGTGATTGATGTCGGAAACCGGAATTGGCTGTCACGTTTGCGCATCTTGTCACGGCTTTGCAGCGCACTGGCGGCGACGAGCTCGCCTTTCAGAGTTTTCTCGATCAGCTGGCGCAGGCGCGGCATGCGGTCTTGGGCATACGGGGCACCATCGGCATCCTGCACCCAATAGACAGCGACGACGAAGCCATCTTTGGTGGTATAGGTGCGCGCATCGACCGTGTTCGCACCCGACAAAGCCAAGGCACCTGTCAAACGCGAAAAAATACCGGGATGGTCTTGAAGTGCAAAAACCACCCTTGTCACATCGCGATCCGCGTCCAGATCAATCTCGATGCGCAGGGCATCCTGGCCTGCATCACGCAGCATCTCGGCGGCTTTGACATGGACCTCAGAGGGCATGCCTTGCCAATACGGCCCATAATGGCGCAAGGTCTCGCGGCGCAGCTCTTTGGCCGGCCAATCTTTCAGCGCGGCGCGCAAGGTGGCTTTCGCTTCGGCTTCCAGCTTGTTGCGATTCAGCGCCTCCAGTCCGGTGTCCAGCGCATCGGCGGTCTGGCGATATAACGAACGGATCAATTGGGCTTTCCAGTTGTTCCAGGTGTTGGGGCCAACACCGCGTATGTCGCACACAGTCAGAACGGTCAGCAAATCCAGTCGCTCGCGGGTTTTCACCAATTTTGCAAAGTCACGCACCGTGCGCGGGTCGCTCAAATCGCGTTTCTGCGCCATGTCGGACATCAGCAAATGATAACGCACCAACCAGCAGACGGTTTCTTCTTCCCGCGGATGCAGGCGCAGTTGCTGCGTGATCCGGCGGGCCAGCTGCGCGCCGATCACCGAATGATCTTCAGGTCGGCCCTTGCCGATATCATGCAACAGCAACGCCACATAGAGAACCTTGCGGTTCACGCCTGTCTCTAGAATTCTGCTGGACAGTGGCAATTCTTCGATCAGCTCGCCGCGCTCGATCTGCGCAAGGGTCGAGACCACCTGAATCGTGTGCTCGTCCACCGTATAGCTGTGATAAACGTTGAATTGCATCATCGCAACGATGTGCTGAAATTCGGGAATAAACGCCCCCAGAACGCTCAGTTCGTTCATCCGGCGCAACGCGCGTTCGGGGTTGTCATGTTTTAATAACAGATCAAGGAAGATGCGGTTGGCCTCTTTGCTGGCGCGCAGCTCGGCATTGATCAAATCCAGATTGGCCGCGATCAGCCGCATCGCATTGGGATGCAACAGATAACCGGTGCGCAATCCCTCTTCAAAAATCCGCAGCAGGTTCAAGGGGTTTTCAAGCAGCGTTTGCGGGTCGGCAATGTCGAGCCTGCCCTGCCGGATCTCATAGCCCGGCTTGACTTTGCGGCGACGCCGACTGTCTTTGAACATGCCCACCAGGCGGGGCTCTTTTTTGACGTGGGACGCTTCGAGCGCGGTCAGAAAAATGCGCGTCAGCTCGCCGACCTTGGTCGCATGGCGGAAATAGGCCTGCATGAAATGCTCGACCCCGCGCCGCCCAGAGGTGTCTTGAAATCCCATGCGTTGGGCGACTTCCACTTGTATATCGAAGCTCAGCTGTTCATTGGCGCGTTTGGCGACAAGATGCATATGGCAGCGCACGGCCCAAAGGAACTGTTCGGCCTCGTCAAAGGTTTTATATTCCTCGGGCGTGAATACGCCGATCTCAATTAAGTCAGAGGGATGGCGTACATTATGTACGTATTTTGCGATCCAGAACAAAGATTGCAGATCGCGCAAACCGCCTTTGCCCTCTTTGACATTGGGCTCCAGGATATATCTTTGATCGCCTTGGGCGTTGTGACGGCTGGTCCGCTCGACCAGTTTGGCCTCGACAAAATCCGAGGCCGTCGCCGCAAACAAATCGGTGACCAAGGTATCGCGCAGCTCGGCCGCAAGCGCGACATCGCCCGTGAGATAGCGTTGCTCCAGCAAAGCGGTGCGAATGGTATAATCTTCGCGGGCCAAGCGATAACAGTCTTTGACGGTTCGACTGGCATGGCCGACCTTCAGCCGCAGATCCCAAAGAACATAAAGCGTCGACTCGATCACACTTTCGGCCCAGGCGGTGATCTTGATCGGGGTCAAGAACAGCAGGTCGACATCGGAATGGGGCGCCATTTCGCCTCGGCCGGATCCGCCGACAGCCACCACGGACAGACGTTGTCCAGTGGTCGGATTGGGGTTTGGGTGCAGGTAAAACTTGATCGCCTGGACCGCAGAGATGACGAGACAATCGGTCAGCCAGGCGTAGCTTTGGACAGTCGGGCGGGCGTTGAACGGATCCCGGGTGAAGGCTTGCTCGATGGCATTGCGCCCAGCGCGCTGGGCCGCTTTTAAGATCGACACAATCGCAGCGCGCCCACCCGGTTCGGCATCGGGCCTAAAGGCGTCTTGCAGGGCGCTTTCGACATCCGCAGGATCAAAAATGGTCTCAGCCGGACAAATCAGGCTGTCCGGCGGGGTATCGATCTTCAAGGAAAATGAAAGCTTAGAATCCGGCAACGGCAAAGCTCGAAGGGGCCGGTGAGACGATCGTCACATCTCGGTCTACGACCCGTGCCACCGCAAGGGATCGTTCGTTGGTGCCGTCGGCGCGCAGCCGGAAAACACCGGTCACGCCGCGGAAACCCGAATCCTGGGTCAATGACGCACGGGCCAGCGCGCCGGCGTTGCCGGACTGGACCAAAGCGCCAATCGCCGCGATGCCATCATAGGCAAGACCCGCGATCGGGTGCGGCGGCTCGCTATAGACGGATGAGTAGCGGTTGACAAAAGCCGCGTTCAGTCCCGGATCTGGCAGCGCAAAGATCCCATTTTGAACGCCAGGCAGGTGAAGTGTATTGCCAGGGATATCCCACCGTGTGAGACCCATGAACTGGTATTGCTGATTGCTGATCCGATTCTCTGGCAACATTTGCGTCAGCAAGGGCAAAGCGCTGAGCGTATCAGAGGTGAAGAAAATCGCCTCGGCCTGATTTTCTTCTACAATTGTCGAGATATCGGTGACGGCGGCGATGACGCCTTGTTGGCTGGCCTCATAGGCAACAGTGCCCGCAGACATTGCCGTTGAGCGCGTCAAAGCGTTCTGGATTGCATCACGGCCGATCATGCCGGTCGGCGTTTCGGCGTGGACTGTCAGGATCCGCGCCATGCCTTCGCTGGCTGCAAAGCTGACCAAACGGTTTGCGGAATTGTCAAAAGTGTTGCCAAGCACGAAGACGTTGCCGCCTGCAACTTGCGTGTTGTTTGAAAAACTAAGCACGTTGACATCGGCTTGGGCCACGGCAAGACCGGCGGCGTTTGCCGCTTCTCCGAAGACCGGACCGAGGATGATTTTCGCACCATCATTGACCGCTTGGGTGGCCATTTCAGCAGCGCGTTGCGCGTCACCGGAGGTGCCGTAAACGCGCAGGTCGATTTTGACGTCTTCCAGATCATTGATTGCAAGGCGTGCTGCGTTCTCAAGGCTGCGGGCCAAACCGGTTTCGCCCGCGCCGCCAGAGCCATAGGGCACCAAGAGAGCCACGGGAACCGGATTCCTGCTGTTGATCGACGTACCAGAGCCGTCGCCCAAAGACATGGGCTGACAAGCGGCCAGTAGCAAAGTCGCTGCTCCCGAAAAAATCCATCGACAATAGATGCTCACTGCGCCAAACCAGCTGTTCATGTGCCGCTCAGTCCCCATATATAAATCTGATTGAGGCGACCGTATTGGGTCCATCCTCGCAAGTAAACGCCTCGCAGGCTTGGACGCTTGCAAAAGCTTGTCATTTCGCAAAGGTGCCACATGTCCAATGCGCTTGATCCTGTGCTCTATCTTGTGGCGACGCCGATCGGAAATGCGCGCGATATCACCCTGCGCGCCCTTGACGTGTTGCGCGACGCGGACCTTCTTGTGGCCGAAGATACGAGGGTAATGCGGCGTTTGCTGGAAATTCATGGCGTGCCGCTGCGCGGGCGGCAGGTGTGGTCCTATCACGATCACTCGGGTACAAAATCGCAAGCGGCGATATTGGATGTTGTGGCTGGCGGGCAATCGGTGGCGTATTGTTCAGACGCTGGCACGCCGTTGATCGCCGATCCGGGATATGAGCTGGTGCGCGCGGCAGCCCAGCGCCAGATCCCTGTCACCGCCTTGCCGGGGGCGACCTCGGTTGCCGTGGCACTCAGCCTCGCAGGTTTGCCGACGGACCGGTTTTTGTTTGCGGGCTTTGCCCCCAAGCCCGGCGGCGACCGCACCCGCTATCTGTCAGAGCTGCGCGACGTTCAAGCGAGCTTGATCATCTTTGAAACAGCGAAACGTGTGCAACGACTGCTGGAGGATATGGCAGAAGCCTGGGGTGACGATCGCCAGGTCGCATTGTGCCGCGAGTTGACCAAGAAGTTCGAGCAAGTGCGCCGCGGCAGTCTGGCGGAGCTGTGCGCAGGCAATTTAGATATGGCGGCGCGGGGGGAAATTGTGCTGGTGATCGATCGTGCGCAAAAAACCGACACGGCAGATGCGGACATCAATGATTTGCTAAACACTGCTCTGATACACCATAGCCTGAGAGATGCGGTTGATCTGGTGGCAGGCCAGGTCAATCGGCCACGCAAACACATCTATAAGCTTGCCTTGGAATTGAACAAATCATGACGTTCGCAACCTGTGTACAGCTGCCACGCCAAGCCCAAGTCGGGGCCGTCAATCACCACAATGGGGTGGCCGCCGAACAGGCCGTTGCACGACATTATGCAGACCAAGGCTATCCCGTGATTGCAAGGCGTTGGCGGGGCACTGCAGGGGAATTGGATCTGGTTTTTGGCAAAGGTACCGGCTTTATCGTCGTTGAAGTGAAATCCGCGCGCAGCCATGATCAGGCGGCTTTGCGGTTTGGCGCCAGGCAAATGTCGCGGGTCAGCCAAACAGCGCAACAGTTTTTGGGTCAGTATCCATCGGGTCTGAACACGGAACTGCGGATTGATTTGGCTTTGGTCGATCAATTTGGCATTGTGGCGACTTTGGAAAACGTCACTCTTCAGTAACCCAATAGTCTGGCCCCCATTGCACAGCGACATTGCGTCCGCCATGTAATGTGCACAAGGAGCCTGCCATGACATTGCATGTAGCATTTCAAATGGACCCGATTGAGGGCGTCGATATCAATGGGGACAGCTCGTTCCATCTGGCGATGGAAGCACAAGCACGCGGGTATCGGGTCAGTACCTATGCCCCTGATCAACTGATCTATAGCACAGGTCGCATCCTGGCAAAAATGCGCGACGTGACGCTGCAGCGGATCGAGGGCGATCATGTCAAGTTCGGGCCTGAAAGGCTCGTCGATTTGGCCGACACGGATGTTGTCTGGCTGCGCCAGGATCCCCCGTTTGACATGGGCTATATCACCACAACGCATCTGCTCGACCGGGTGCGAGACGAAACGCTCGTTGTCAACGATCCGTTTTGGGTGCGCAATGCGCCGGAAAAGCTACTTGTTTTGGATTATCCTGATCTGACTCCGCCGACGACGATTGCCCGAAGCCTCGAAACTTTAAAAGCGTTCAAGGCGGCGCATGGCGATATCATTCTTAAACCGCTTTATGGCAATGGTGGCGCTGGCGTGTTCCGGCTGACGGAAGCCGACCGCAACATCAATTCGCTGCACGAGCTGTTCACGGGCATCAATCGCGAGCCTTTGATCGTACAGAAATTTTTGCCGGATGTCTCCAAGGGGGACAAGCGGGTCATCTTGGTCGAAGGCGAGCCAATTGGCGCGATCAACCGGGTGCCAGCGGCCGGTGAAACACGTTCGAACATGCATGTCGGCGGACGACCCGAAAAAATCGGGCTCAGCACGCGCGATATTGAGATCTGCAAGCGAATCGGACCGATGTTGCGCGCGCGGGGGCAGGTTTTTGTGGGCATTGACGTGATCGGCGACGCCCTCACTGAAATCAACCTGACCTCGCCGACGGGCTTGCAAGAGCTTGAACGTTTTGATGGCATCAAAGGGGCCGCGTTGATTTGGGAGGCGATCGAAAAACGCTTGGCTGCAAGAGCTTAAGTTTTGTTATTGGTCGGTAAACGGTAAGCAAGCGCTTCGGCCAGATGGGGACGATGCACATGGGCGGACCCGTCTAGATCGGCAATCGTCCGCGCGACCCGCAAGATGCGGTGATATCCCCGCGCGGTCAGGCCAATGCGGTCGGCGGCAAGCTCCAAGATTGTGCGGCCATCGGCATCGAGGGCGGCAATCTCTTCCAAAATCTCGCCTTCGGCATCGGCATTTGTCCGCAGACCTGGCGCATCGCCAAACCGTGCGCGCTGAATGTCTCTTGCCGTTGCGACGCGTGCCGCGATATCGGCAGACCTCTCGCTGGCTTTGGTGATTTGCAAATCACCAAATGCGACGGCCGGGACTTCGATCCGTAGGTCAAATCGGTCCAACAAAGGACCCGAGATCTTTTGCAGATAATCCTCGCCGCAACGGGGCGCGCGGCTGCAGGCGCGGTCAGCTTCAAACAGGTTGCCACATTTACAAGGATTTGCGGCAGCAATCAGCATGAACCGACTGGGGTAGCGGATATGGGCATTGGCCCGGGCAACAACGATTTGGCCGGTTTCTATCGGCTGGCGCAGCGTTTCGAGCACATTGCGCGCGAACTCGGGAAATTCGTCCATGAACAGAACACCATTATGGGCAAGGCTGATCTGACCGGGTTTTGCGCCCCGACCGCCGCCGACCATCGCGGCCATGGATGCGGTATGATGCGGCTCTTGAAAGGGGGCAACCCGGGACACACCGCCGGTGTCGATCAGCCCGGCAAGAGAGTGGATCATGGATGTCTCGAGTGCTTCTGAGGGACGCAACGCTGGTAAAATTCCAGGCAAACGCGCGGCGAGCATCGATTTTCCTGAGCCAGGCGGGCCGACCATCAGCATGTGATGACGCCCCGCGGCCGCAATCTCCAGCGCGCGTTTTGCCCGACTTTGGCCTTTGACATCGGCAAAATCCCGAATCTGTGAGCTCTGGAGGACCTCGCCGGGTTGAGACGGCGCAATCACGGCCTCTCCGATCAGATGGCGCATTGCAGCGTGCAGACTGTCAGGTGCGATGACTTGGGTGGCATCCACCCAAGCGGCTTCGGCGCCGCAGACCTTCGGGCACATCAACTTGCGATCCTGCGCGGCCGCCGTCAATGCCGCAGGCAACGCGCCGATCACGGGAACCAACGTGCCATCGAGCGACAGTTCCCCCAGTGCGACAGTGCTGTCGATCAGCTCGGCGGGGACAATGGACAAGGCCGCCAGCAACGCCAGTGCGATCGGGAGATCAAAATGAGAGCCCTCTTTGGGCATATCTGCAGGCGACAGGTTGATGGTGATTTTCTTGGCGGGCAAGGCAAGGCCCAAAGTGGTTAATGCCGCGCGCACACGTTCGCGTGCCTCCGACACGGCCTTGTCCGGCAAGCCCACGATCGAAAAGCTCGGCAATCCATTTGACAGCGCGCATTGGACCTCTACCGGGCGCGCATCGATGCCCTCGAAGGCCACTGTGTGGGCGCACACAACCATGCTCACTGCTTTCGTTAACCACGTAACACACAGGTTTGCCGTCAAGTGGTTTCAGAAAGGTTAACGCGCCGAGGTCACCCAACCGTCCGGGATTGTCGGTGACGCCGCAATCAGAGCTTTTGTGCGGCTGTTCTTGGGGGCGCGGAACACCTCATCGGTCTTGCCATGCTCAACGATTTGTCCCGCATGCATGACCAAAACGCGGTCCGTGATGCGACGTACAACGCTCAGATCATGGCTGACAAACAGATAGGTGAGGCGATGCTTGGTTTGGAGATCGGCCAATAAATCAAGAATTTGTGCGCGAATAGAGACATCAAGCGCACTGACGGCCTCGTCCAGCAGGATCAATTTGGGGCGCGTGATCAAGGCGCGTGCGATCGCAATACGCTGGCGTTGTCCGCCTGAAAATTCATGCGGATAGCGGGTCGCAGCCTCGGCCGGGAGGCCAACATCGGCCAAGGCGTCGGCGATACGCGCCGCGCAATCAGCCGGTTGTCCGGTCTGGAAGAAAGGTTCGGCGATAATGCGTCCGACCGAGTGGCGTGGATTAAAGCTTCCATACGGGTCTTGGAACACGACTTGCATCTGTGCCCGGGTGGCCGCAGGCATTTTCGCATTGATGGGGGTGCCAGCCAAGGTGATTTGGCCCTGCTGCAGTGGCTCGAGCCCGAGAATGGCGCGGGTCAATGTCGACTTTCCGCACCCCGATTCACCCACCAAACCAACGCTGTCACCCGCATTGAGCGTGAATGACACATCATCCACCGCGCGGAACACAGGCGCAGGCCCCCACAGGGATCGTCTGGGCAAACGATAGTCGCGCACGGCGTTTTTGACCGCCAGCAACGTCGAGGCGCCGGTCTGTCTCGTGCGGGACGGCGCATGAGTCGAGGCGGCAAAAAGCTTGCGTGTGTAGGGGTGAGCACGGGTGCGAAACAGCGTCTCGGTCTTGTTCTGCTCGACGATTTTTCCATGTTCCATGACAGCGACATGATCCGCGATGCGGGCCGTGACGGCCAAATCATGGGTGATCAACATCAGGCCCATGCCTTCATCGCGCACAAGCTCTCGCAGCAGATCGAGGATGCCTGCCTGGGTCGTCACGTCCAAAGCGGTGGTCGGTTCATCGGCGATCAGCAATCTGGGCCTGAGAGCAATCGCGAGCGCGATGCAGACCCGTTGGCGTTGCCCCCCCGAAAGTTCGTGCGGATAGCGCGATAGCGGGAATTTATCCGGTGCAAGTCCAACCCGCGTCAAGCGTTCGCGCGCGGTGGTCATGGCTTGGCTGCGCGAGGCGATGCCATGGACCAGCAACGTCTCGGCCACCTGGTCACCGATCGATTTGACCGGATTCAATGCCGTCATCGGTTCTTGGAAGATCATCCCGATATCACGCCCGCGCATCCGGCAAAGCTGCGGTTCGCTTTGCCGCAAGATATTGGTCTGGTCTAGCAAAACGCGGCCTTGGGTCCGGGACCCCTCAGGCAGCAGCTGCATCATTGCAAGGGCGGTCATCGATTTTCCAGACCCCGATTCGCCCACGAGACCAGTGATCTGACCCTCGGTTAAAGTAAACGACACATCATCCAAAATGGGGGTATCAAAGATCGTCAGGCTTAGATTTTCGACGGTGATCACGTCCGCACCTGGCGCATTTTTGGGTCCAAAGCATCCCGCAGACCGTCGCCGAGCAGATTCAGCCCCAAGACCATCGCTACGATGGCAAGGCCGGGGATCAAGGCCAGATGCGGCGCAAGCGTGATCAGCGTTTGGCTGTCTGCCAACATCCGGCCCCAGCTGGGAATCGGCGGCTGCGCCCCAAGGCCGACATAGGACAAACCGGCTTCAATGATGATGCCGACAGCGAATTGAATGGTGGCTTGGACGATCAGCAGATTGGCGATGTTGGGCAAAATATGCTCAGCACTGATCCGCAAAGTGCCTTTACCAGCGACGCGAGCCGCCAGGATATAATCCAATGTCCACAGGCTCAGCGCCGCCCCTCGCGTGACCCGTGCAAAGACCGGGGTGTTGAAGATCCCGATGGCAAAAATTGCGTTCCAAAGTGATGGGCCAAAGACCGCGGTGATCAAAATCGCAATCACGAGGCTGGGGAAAGCAAAGACCAAGTCGTTGCTCCGCATGATCAATTCATCGAGCGCCGAGCCTCTTTGGGCCGCAGCCGCAAGACCCAACGGGATCCCGACAGCCATACCAAAACCGACGGCGGCCAAAGCCACGGCAATCGAAATCCGAGCGCCAACCATGACCATTGACATCATATCGCGCCCGAAGTGATCGGTGCCAAGCCAATGCGTGCTGGATGGCAAGCCGAACTTGTTGCGGATATCCAACGCGGTCACGTCATATGGCGTCCAAACAAAGCTGATCAGCGCCGCAAGCACAAAGATCGCACTCAGAATGCCGCCGAGAAACAGATTGCGGTTCATATCCGCAGCCTCAGGCGCGGATCAACAGCGGCATAGGCGATATCGACGATGAAATTTACCAAGACGATCGCAAAGACCAGCAACATGACGACAGACCGGACCACGATCAAATCGTTTTGCGTGATGGCTTGGAAGATCAATCGACCCAGGCCAGGCAGAAAAAACACGTTCTCGATGATGATTGCTCCGGCCAAGAGAAACGAAAACTGCAGTCCGAGAATGGTCAAGACTGGGATCATCGCATTGCGCAAGGCGTGGCGCAGTACCGTTTGTCGCCGTGTCAGGCCTTTGGCTCGCGCGGTGCGGATATAGTCTTGGTGTAAAGTTTCCAGCGTCGCCGAGCGCGTGACCCGCGCCATGATACTGGCCTGTTGAACCGCCAGGGCCGCTGCAGGCAAGGTCAGGGATTTCAATCCAGCCAACACGCCTTGATCCCAGCCTGAAAAGCCGCCCGAGGGAAACCAGCGCAGGTTGATCGCGAAGATCAACACAAGGAACATCGCAAACCAAAAATTCGGGACTGCGATGCCCAATTGAGTGGCCGCCATGATACCTGTATCGGCGGATTTTCCAGCGCGGGTCGCGGCGATCAGGCCGATCGGAATCGCGATGAAGGTCGAGAGCGCCAGCGCATACAGCGCCAGCGGCAAGGACACCACCAGCCGTTGGCCAATCAAATCCGAGATTGGCACGCGGTATGTATGCGAGACACCAAGATCGCCGGTGAAAAACCCCGCGATCCACGAAAGATAACGGACGGCAAGCGGCGCGTTCAATCCAAGCTGGTCGCGCAACGTGGCCAAGGCCTCTTGCGTGGCGTTCATCCCCAACATGACCGAAGCGACGTCACCGGGCACGACTTCCAGCACGAAAAACACCACCACGCTAGCGGCCAGCAAGGTCAATATCAGCGATGTCAGCCGGGTGAGAAAATAGCGCGCCATTGGGTGAGGTTACGGTGAGCCGCTGCAGCGGTCCAGATGACATATCCAGATATGCAAAATTCCCTTCGATTCGGCCGGGGCGCGTTTGAATGCGCCCCGACCTGGTCGTTCGTCACTGAGTCCAGCGCACGCCTGTCAGATCGTTCGCCTGTGTCGGCGCATTGGCCCACAGACCTTCGATATTGGCATTGGCGACGCCAGTTTTGGCCAATTGGAACAAGTAGCCGTTGACATAATCATCCGAGATCATCTTTTGCATTTCAGCCAGCAGGGCGGTCCGGGCTGCTGGATCTGCCGTGACGGTCAGAGTTGTGTTCAGTTCTTGGAAGGCCGCGTTGTCATATTGGAAGTAATACTCCGGGCGCGCATAGATCCCGATGTCAAAGGGTTCTGTGTGGCTTACAATCGTCAGATCGTAATCCTTGCCGCGAAAGACCTGTTCCAGCCAGCCAGACCATTCTAGATTGGTGATTTCAGTCTCAATTCCGACATCCCGCAGCTGCGCGGCGATGATCTCACCCCCGCGGCGAGCATAAGCGGGCGGCGGCAACATCATGCGAAGGCTCACGCCATCCGGCGCCGCTTGGGCAAGGATTTCACGCGCAAGATCAGGATCGTAGGCCGAGTTGCTGGTCAGATCGACATAGTCGGGGTTGTGCGGTGCAAAATGGGTCCCAATCGGCGTGCCGTACCCAAACATCGCGCCATCAATGATATCGTCGCGATTGATTGCGTGCGCGATGGCTTTTCGGATGCGCACATCGGTGACACTTTTGTTGTTGGTCGACAGGATCGTCTCGCCTTCCGACGACCCAACAATCACGCTAAAGCGCGGATCGGCATCGAATTGTGACAGGGTCTCTGGCGCGGGAAAGGCGGGAAACGCGTCGATATCGCCGGCCATCATTGCTGCAAAGGCCGCTGTTGGATCGGAAATGAACTTGAACGTCGCCGCTTGCAAGGCAGGGGCTTCGCCCCAATAGTCAGGGTTTGCGATCAGCTCGACCCGGTCGCCTTGCACCCAATTTGAAAACTTGAACGGGCCGGTGCCGATCGGGTTGGTTGCCGCAGTGTCGATACTTTCAGGCGCCACAATAACAGCGTCGCCCCAGGCCATGTTGAACAGGAAGGACCCATTAGGCGCATCCAACGTCACCGCAACCGTCAGCGGATCGACGACTGAAACATCGGTGATACCCGCAAACAGAGCCTTTTGCGCATTGGTGCTGTCCTCAGCACGGGCACGATCAAGGCTGAATTTGACATCTTCCGCATCCAGTGACGTCCCATCATGGAACAGGACGCCGTCATGGAGGGTGAAGGTATAGATCGTTCCGTCGTCAGAAATATCCCAGCTGGCCGCAAGCGCCGGGTTCACCGAGCCGTCTGGCCCAAAGCGGGTCAGGCCTTCGAACACATTGGCATAGACCACCTCGTCAATCGCCGCAGCGGCACCGCCAGTGGGATCAAGGTTTGGCGGTTCGAGCTGCATGCCAAGTGTGATATCAGTCTGCTGTGCAAAGGCAGGCGCAGCGCAAAGCGCCAGGACTGCCACGGACAATTTAATATACTGGGACATGTGAGGGCCTTTCGATGTTTCCGTCTAACGAAGCTTAGGCGGCGAATCTTGCTGCTGGCAAGCTTTACCTGACCGCGCAGCACAACAGATCCGCAAGAACGACGGTCATCACACCGGCGCTGCCCACAATATCTTGTGTGCCAAGCCATTCGTCGAGTTGATGGGCCAGATTGAAGATACCGGGCCTAAAGGCGGTGCAGGTCTTCAACGGTCCAATTCATTCAATGTATTTTGATCATATGTCCCGGGTCTGGCCACGCAATCGGGGTGTCGCGCCAGCACGCGCGCGCGGGGTGGGGTCTTTAGTATTTAGTTGGCAAAATTGCGGTGCCAAAACGCGCAAGGGCACACCGTGCAAATGCAAGCCACTACCGGGGAAGCGCCGCTGCAAATTTCATGGCGGACTTTCGACCGGCCCCAAGACGCGCGAAGGCCGAGAGCGCATAGCAGAGGCACAACGGCGTCGCTGGGCTAAGTGGAAGGCTAACGCATGACATGGTGATGAAACTCATCCTTGCGCTTCATACCACTTGAAAAAATGCGGAATAAGCAGGACTAGGCAAAGCTGGCCCGACTTACCAATAGCGAGCTTCCTCGCGCTTCGAAGTAAATTGTAAGCCAAAGCACAATGTTCACGGGCTTAAACATCGCCAATTTCGCAAGTTAAAGGACCGTCGTCGCCTTTGGGCAGCAATGGAGTGTAGGCTGTGATGGTTTTTTCATAAGCGTTTCGATCGGCCTTGTTGTCGTGAACACTAAGGTTGTAAGACGAAGGCTCTCGGCACGCGAACCAAGTTTTAATAGATTGGTTTTTGTCTTTGTTAAATTTCTTAATGAGCGCCTCTATTTCTTCGATTTTATCGTCAGGCATTCTTCGCCCAACGATTATTGCGCGTAGATTTTCCGGGGCGAACTCAACAGTATCAACTGGTTTGTCAGACCAGTATCGTACTTCTTCCTCGTAAGCCCATTCCATAGGTTTGGTAAGCAACACTTGAGTCGCCAGTTCATCGAGCATATTTTTCCGAGTGTGTTCTTGAAACACGGTTACAGTCGGAAGTCGGCTTGAGTATACTATGTTTCCCCAGAGTATCGATTTGCGGGGAATAAAAATGTCGTTAGGTGGTTCTGCTTTAAAACAATAGCAAACACCTTTGTGGTGGCCCGCATAGTGTGACCACATCAGTGAGCTATTTGCCCTACGCGAAAAGCAAGTCGCGCGGTACTTTGAAAGCTGTTCATCGATTAAGGCCCTGACATTTCCGATTGGGTTATGTTGACCCGAACCAAGCTCAGCCAGGCTGTTCTTATCATTGAAATAATGCACTAAGTGGTAGTCGTTCTCGTAAATATCATTGAATGTAGTCAGGTCACTGAATTTGAGAGTGCATTCCTCGAGTGTGTGTTCAAGGTAATTTACTGTTCCATACTTAAACAAGCATGAGGATAAGTCTGGACCGTTCTCATTCATATGCGCGCTCCAATGCCCTTAGCAAAACATAAACGGTAGCATCGTGTTTTTATCAAGCCAAGAGAGCGCTGGCATCAAACCCTCAAGAACCGCATCCTGTTGCGTTGCGAGAACCTGCGGTGCGTCTTGTTTAGCAAGGAGGCACGCACCCAAAGGCGGCGCGGCGGCTGTGGTGCGGCCTCAGGGTGAAGGTGCCGATATATTGCGCGCCCGTGCCGTAAACGACAGCCAACGCACTGCAATAGGCAATCAGACCGAGGGCCGGGTGAGTTTTTTCTTGCAGACCGATGCTTTTTTTCGCGACCATACTGCCTATCTGACCGCAGAGATCAAGTTTCAAGAACCGCCGCGCATAGAGCCTTATGGCACAGCCGCGGTGTTCCGAGATCCGTTCGGCAATTGGTGGGACCTGCTGGAGACTAAATCATGACTGTTCTGGCCCAAAGCGGAGGCACAATGTTGCGGCGTCTGCAGACGTCCGATCAAGTACGCTTCTGGCAAACCCGGCAAGATCCGGATCTGGCGCGCTATCAAGGCTGGTCGCCGATTTCGGGTGCCGAGGCACAGGTGTTCTTATCAGACGTCGGCACTGCCGGGCTGTTTGATCCGGATCAATGGTGCCAGATTGGCATCGCGGCGACACGCGCGCCTCAGATTCTGCTGGGAGATATCGGTTTGTTTCTGAATGCCGAGCGCGCTGAGGTCGAGCTGGGCATCACCTTGTCGCGCGATGCCCAAGGTCGCGGCCATGCCCAGCGGGCGATCGATGCGGTCTTGCATCTGGTCTGGACTCAAAGTCCAGCCCTGACCGTGGTTGGCATCTCCGACGCGCGAAATCATGCCTCGATCCAACTGATGAACCGAATGGGTTTTACGCCTTTGCGCTCCTCCGCGGCGATGTTTCAGGGCCAGCCCTGCACCGAAACCCTGCATGCGTTGCGCCGTCCTGGTCACGCTATCTTTTCGCGGTTGACGGCGTGAGTTGACCGGCAAAGCAGCGCAGGATGCGTTTCATATGCGGGTGTCATTTGCTGCCAGTCAGCGGCCTAGCGACGCCGGTCGCGCCGTGTGCTCATGGGTTGAAACGCCACCCCGACATGGGCTTCGCAATAGGGTTTGCCTTGTTGCACAGGCAGCCCGCAGAACCAGAAATCCTCGGTCGCAGGATCACCGATTGGCCATTTGCAGGTGCGTTCAGTCAATTCCATCAAGCTGATTTTTTTGGCATGTTTTTCAACCTCGTTGACCTTGGCGAGCGCCTCTGGGCTGATCTCGTTGGTCGAAGGCTGTGGCGGCAAGGGCTGTCCCGCTGGTACGATCACCTTACGGAAGGGAACAGGGGGCGGAGGGGACGAAGCCGACATGGTTTTGGGTTCTGGGCGTTTGGCGGGCTCAGGTGCGGGTTCTGCTTTGGACGGCGCCGCGGTTTCTGCGGGTTTTTCCTTGCCCGAACCGACGTTCGTTTTTGTTGCTGCAGGCGCGGTCGCGCTGCCGCCTCCACCATTGCGATTGGACAGGCCCAAGCGATGAACTTTGCCAATCACCGCATTGCGGGTCACACCGCCCAGTTCCTTGGCGATCTGGCTGGCGCTTTTGCCCTCGCTCCACATGGTTTTCAGGATCTCAACGCGCTCGTCGGTCCACGACATTATGGCATTCCTTTAACATAGAAAAAGGCCGGGCAAAGGGTGCCCGAGCCTCTGTATTCTTTCCGCTCGATACGCTATTGTAACGATCGCCAAGCCGGATACAAGACAGGCATCACAAATCTGCGGGATCAAATTCCGCGCAATATGGTCGGAGACCGACAATGCACGATTTTTCGACGATGGGCGTGCGGCGCTTTGGGCGGGTCAATTGGTTGGGGCTCGCCACTTTGATCGAACGAGAGATCCGCCGCTTTACGACAGTTTGGACCCAAACCTTATTGGCTCCTTTGGTGACCACGGGCCTGTTCATGACCGTGTTTGCATTGGCGATAGGCCCAAGGCGCGGCGAGGTCATGGGCGTTCCGTTCGTTGAATTCCTCGCCCCTGGCATTCTGACCATGACCGTAATTCAGAACGCATTTGCCAATACCACAAGTTCGATCGTGATCTCCAAAGTGCAAGGCAACATTGTCGACAGCCTTATGCCACCGCTGAGCGCGGCCGAGCTGCTCGTCGGCTATATCAGCGGCGGGCTGGTGCGCGGGGTTGCCGTAGCGCTGGCAATTGCGTTTGCGCTCTGGCTGTTCGTCGGCATTGTTCCGGTTCATCCTGGCATCGCCCTTTTGTTTGTGATCTTGGGCGCGGCTTTGCTGAGCGCAGCGGGGATCATTGCCGCGATTTTTGCCGACAAATTTGATCAGATGGCGGCTGTGACCAATTTCGTAATTGTACCTCTGAGTTTTTTGTCCGGAACCTTCTATAGCATCGAAGGGCTGCCGGGCCCCATGCAAACGATTACCCATCTGAATCCGATTTTTTATCTGATCGACGGGGTGCGCTATGGCTTTATCGGCACGTCAGATTCTGCGCCCCTGTTGGGAGCTTTCGTGGTGCTTGGCACATTTACCGCAGTGTTGGCCCTGGCGTGGTATTGGTTCAAGATTGGCTTTCGGCTCAAGCCCTAACCCGGCCTTCGCGCCAGCACAGCTCTGCCAGGGTGGTTGCGATCTCATCAGGCTTTGCCCCCTGCGTCGCACGAACGCGCCATATCCTTGGATGTTGTTGATCTGCAGGATCTGAAAGGCAATCACTATTGGGTGAGACGGTGAGGATGATCGCTGTCCACCCCAAAATCACTGCTGTCGTTCAAGCCAGCAACGTCGCACCCACAGCAAAAATCAGACGCCATCGGCCAGAGATTTGGGCCTTCAGAGTCTTTCAGGAATTGAACGCCGCATTGATCTTCGGCATACTGCCGATAAGGGCCCGCAGATAGAGGCTCCATCTTGATCGCAGTTCATTTTACAGGACATTTTCGCATGATCCGTCCCATATTTGCCAGCCTGATTGTTATCGTACTGACCGCTCCGGTCAAAGGCGGCGTGGTCGAGCGGGCTTGCATGGCCGCAGGGCGCGCTGCTGCGTCCCCAAATTTATGCGGCTGTATCCAACAGGTGGCCGATTTGACGCTGCGCAATGCCGAACAACGAAAAGCGGCGGGATTTTTC
>JBELMC010000051.1:0-20757 GCA_042096155.1 Dinoroseobacter sp. | reverse complement strand
GTCATAAGGCTCACCTTTGGAGTGTTTTACTCTCCGGTAAACCCGGGGCAGGTCATACGGCGATAAATGCGCGAATTGGCGTTCGGGGCCCCAAACCGTGACCGCAGGCTTGTCGCCAGATGACTTGATCCCGCCCAAGGGTCCTCAAGAACGGGATGGCTGTGACGCGAAAACACGCCATTTTGTCCGTATCGTAACTGATATCCTCGCCAATGAGACAGTTTGGGTCAATTTGATAAAGAAGGGGTTCTGCCTGTCCAAAAACCATGCGCGGCCCACAGGTGCGTCATGGGGTTTGGATCCGAAACGCGCCACACATTTTACGCCGCCTTCACAGTCAAAAATGTCGCAATCCCCCGTGTTTGGTACCCGAAGAATTGCTAAAAGCTCGGCTCAGGCACCGTAACGGTATATGACCGCCGACATTCAAACAGGGAAGTTATCATGACACATAAGTCTGACATCGAGATTGCGCGCAGTGCTTCAAAACGCCCGATCCAAGAGATCGGAGCCAAGCTGGGCATTCCTTGGGAGCATCTGCTTCCCTATGGTCATGACAAAGCAAAGGTGGACCAGGGGTTTATCAACTCTCTGGTGGATCGCGACAATGGTAAGCTGATTCTTGTGACCGCGATCAACCCGACCCCGGCGGGTGAAGGAAAAACGACCACGACCGTGGGTTTGGGGGATGGCCTGAACAAAATCGGTAAGAACGCGGCGATTTGTATTCGCGAAGCCTCGCTTGGCCCAAATTTCGGAATGAAGGGGGGCGCTGCGGGGGGCGGGCATGCACAAGTTGTCCCAATGGAAGACATGAATTTGCATTTCACCGGTGATTTTCACGCGATTACGTCCGCTCATAACCTGTTGTCGGCGATGATCGACAATCATATTTACTGGGGCAACAGCCTTGAGATCGACCAACGTCGCGTCGTTTGGCGTCGTGTCCTGGACATGAATGACCGCGCCTTGCGCGATATCATGTCCTCGATGGGCGGCGTGCCGAATGGTTTTCCGCGGCAGACTGGATTTGATATAACCGTGGCTTCAGAGGTCATGGCAATCCTGTGCCTGTCCAACGATCTGGATGATCTGCAAAAGCGGTTGGGTGATATGATTGTGGCATATCGCCGGGATAAGTCTCCGATCTATTGTCGTGATATTCAGGCCGACGGTGCGATGACTGTCCTGTTACGCGACGCAATGCAGCCGAACCTGGTGCAGACCCTTGAGAACAACCCGGCCTTTGTCCATGGTGGCCCGTTCGCCAATATCGCCCATGGGTGTAACTCCGTTATTGCCACCAAGACCGCGCTAAAACTGGCTGATTTTGTTGTCACTGAGGCCGGTTTTGGCGCCGATCTGGGGGCTGAAAAATTCATGAACATCAAATGCCGTAAGGCCGGTCTGGCGCCTGACGCGGTGGTGTTGGTGGCCACAATTCGGGCTTTGAAGATGAATGGTGGCGTGGCCAAGAGCGATCTGGGCGCCGAAAATGTCGAGGCGGTGACCGCCGGTGGCGCAAATCTTGCGCGCCATATTGAGAACATCAAAAGTTTTGGGGTGCCGGTTGTTGTCGCAATCAACCATTTCTATACGGACACAGATGCCGAGGTCGCCGCAGTACAAACCTTTGTCGAGGGTCAGGGGGCAGAGGCGTTCTTGTGTAAACACTGGGCTGATGGTGGGGCAGGTGTGACCGATTTGGCGACCCGCGTGGCCGAGATCGCTGAGAGCGGTATGTCCAATTTTGCGCCGATCTATCCCGATCAGATGAGCCTTGCAGACAAGATTAACACAGTTGCGACCAAGATCTATCGGGCCGATGGTGCGGCCATGGACACCAAAATCCTGGCTCAGCTGGCCGAATGGGACGCGCAAGGCTATGGCAATTTACCGGTTTGCATGGCGAAAACGCAATATTCGTTCTCGACCGATCCGAACCAGCGCGGCGCACCAACAGGTTTTGATATTCCGGTTCGTGAAGTGCGTCTGAGCGCAGGGGCTGGTTTCGTTGTCGCCATCTGTGGTGAAATCATGACCATGCCGGGCTTGCCGCGCAAACCGGCTGCTGAGACGATCCGCATCAATGAAGAAGCTCTTGTTGAAGGTTTGTTCTAAAAGCAGGTGGCGCTGCGCTTGTGGGCGGCGCACTATCTTCTAGAGAGATATTCTCGACGAAATAAAGAGAGAGACACATGGCGCAGTTGATTGATGGTAAGTCTTTCGCAGCGAAGGTGCGGGGTCAGGTGGCCGCGCATGTGGCGGATTTGAAGGCCAAACACGACATCCGGCCAGGGCTGGCCGTTGTTTTGGTCGGTGAAGACCCGGCAAGTCAGGTCTATGTGCGCAACAAAGGCAAGCAGACAGTGCAGGTTGGCATGCATTCAGTTGAGCATAGGCTGGATGTGACCACGTCAGAGGCGGATTTGTTGACGTTGATCGCGCAGCTGAACGCGGACCCAATGATCCACGGTATATTGGTGCAATTGCCGCTGCCGGATCATCTGGACAGCGATTTGGTGATCAATGCGATTGATCCAACCAAGGATGTCGATGGGTTTCATATCTCGAATGTGGGGCTTCTGGGGACTGGACAAAAAAGTTTAGTGCCTTGCACACCGCTGGGCTGCCTGATGTTGCTGCGCGATCATCATGGGTCGTTGTCCGGGTTGAACGCGGTTGTGATCGGGCGGTCAAATATTGTTGGCAAACCGATGGCGCAATTGTTACTGGGCGACAGTTGCACGGTAACAATCGCCCATTCGCGCACCAAGGATATCGAGAGGCTCTGCCGCGCTGCGGATATTCTGGTCGCGGCGGTCGGACGCCCGGAAATGGTCACCGGCGATTGGGTCAAACCAGGCGCGACCGTGATTGATGTGGGGATCAATCGAATTCCAAATCCCGAAAACGACAGCAAGACAAAGCTGGTTGGCGACGTGAATTTCGCCAGCACTGAAGCAGTTGCGGGTGCAATTACACCTGTACCAGGCGGAGTGGGGCCGATGACCATCGCGTGTCTGTTGGCAAATACGTTGACGGCGTGCTGCCGATCCAATCACTTACCAGAGCCCAAAGAGCTGACAACCTAGATCAAACCGTCGGTATCGAATTGACGTAAGGGAATGAATGGTTACACTGACGAATGGGGGCAGTTTTTTTATGGCCCTGGTCTGCAAAAGGGCGCATTTGTAATGGTTTCGAACGGTTTTGCCGGTTGGGCGAGATATGTCTTTACACCCATCGCGCTGCTGAGCTTTGTGGCAGGCGGCCTGATAACCACTTTGACCGGCCCGCTTGGCAGCTATGCAATTATGGGGACATTCGAACGGGCCATGTTTTGGTTTTCATTGATTGGCGTTTCTATTGTGCTTGCGCGGACGATTGAACTTTACGTTGATATCCATTTGTCAAAACTTAGTTTTCTCATGAGGGCGACAGTAACTCTGTCTAGCTTTTCGGCTCTGTTCACCGGTTTTATTTTGCTGAAGAGCCGAATGTTGTTCGGCCATTGGTTTACGCCTGATATCTCGGTTTGGATGATCTTTGGAATAGTGGTTTCTGTGTCGCTCACGGTGAGGGCCTTCATGTTGATGGTTCAGAAAATGATGGACAAAGCTGGTGATCAGGCCGGCGCCTCTCTGCCAAGATTGCTCAGACGGTTGCCTGAAGGGCGTGTGGGTCGATTGGTGCGCGTCTCGGTCGAGGACCATTATGTCCATGTCGTCACCGAGCGTGGATTAGAACGGCTTTTGATGCGGTTCGGCGATGCGCTCGATGAGCTGGATGAGCAGTTGGGTCTACAGGTTCACCGGTCGCATTGGGTCGCATATGATGCGATTGATGGCTGCTGGACTGACGGAGGGCGCGTTATTTTGAAATTAAGCGATGGCAGCGAAGTGCCCGTCAGCCGCAATTATCGGCGACAGGTGGAGCTTGCGGGCATATTGGCCCCCCATAAAACGTCCGCTAGCGCTCACAGTGGGGAATTGCAGTTGGCGTAGCGCCGGTCATCACGGCCGACATATTGCGATCAAACAGCGGGGTGAAGGCTGGATCTGTACTGCGTAGCCCCCCGGTATAGGCGCCATAGGCTGGCATGATCAGACGTTTGTGATCGAACAAGAATGCGGGCCGCGTGATCGCGCGGCCTTTCGTCGCCAGTGTATGCTTCGGATGATAGTGGCCTGAAACCTCACCAGATTGCGCCGTCTGATCTGCAATATGTCGAAACACCAAAGGCCCCGTGGCATAGCTTGCAAGATGTGTACCGCCAAGCTCGGTCGGGCCGGGATCGTGATTGCCTTCGATCCAGATCCATTCTCGCCCTGCGATCATTTGCGTCAATGTTGTGCGAAACGGGTCGGGCAAAGCAAACGCGGCCAAGCGGTCATCAAAACTATCGCCCAGACAAATTACTGTGCGCGGCGCTGTGTCATTCAAGTCGGTGGCCAATCTGGTCAGAGTATCCAAGGTTTCATAGGGCGGCAGAAGTTTGCCGGACCGACGCGCCATCCGCTCCGACTTGCCAAGATGTAAGTCTGAAACAGTTAAAATCCCGGTATCTGGCCACCAAAGCGCGCCGGATCCAAGTGCATGCAGAGCCGCACCGTTCAACGATATGGGGCACGATGTCATGACCGGCAGCAAACGCATTTTGAGCCCCTTTGCAAGGGGTCAAGACAAACCGGCATCGGCCAAAAGGGCGGCAGCGGCATCTGCCAACAAACGTTCCTCGGCCTGACCTTTGACCGGAATGCGGTTGACTTCCAGAAACAAGGGCGCAGAGAGTGGCGACAAACGAGAAAGCGCCATATGGTCCACGCGCCCTTCGGTTCGGCGCAGCATGTCGTCGATGCGGCCATAGTCGACCAAGCCTTTGGTGGCCTCTTCGCGGGTGATTTGCATCAAAACATGGTCGGGGTCATATTTGAGCAATGTGTCATATAAGATATCCGAGCTGAACGTCGCCTGGCGTCCAGATTTGCGGCCAGTGCGCGTGTTGCGCTCGACGAGGCCTGCGATGGTTGCGCTGGCGCGGAAGGTCCGTTTCATCACGGCATTGCCCGAAAGCCACCGGTCAAAACTGTCGCGCAGCCCATCTGGCGCAAGCAATGGCGTTGGATCCGTGACCGGCTCCAGCCCCCAGATCAGGGTCGCGTAATCCGATGCGACAAAGCCAAGCGGGTCGAGCCGCAGCTCGTCCATCCGCTGGGTGACCAGCAGACCCAGCGTCTGTTGTGCATTGCGCCCGGCAAATCCGTACAGGCAAACATGGTGGCGTCCGTCTTGCGGGAAGGTCTCGATCAGCACGCGGTCTGCCTCGGGCAGCTTTGAGACCTTTTTTTGCAGATGCAGCCAAGAGCGCGTGTGTGCGGGCAATTCGGGCCAGTCCTCTTGACGGAACATGTTCAGAATGCGCTGGCTCAGCTGGGTCGAGGTCGCAAAACGTGTTCCATTGAATGTTGCGATCTTCGGACGTTTGTCTGCGCGACGTGTGACTTCGACAGTCATCTCCCGCAGGCCTTCATAGCGCACGATTTGGCCCCCGATTAGGAACGTGTCCCCTGGGGTCAAAGTCGCAGCAAAGCTTTCCTCGATCTCACCAAGCGGTGTCCCGCCGCGGCTGTTCTTCATCCGGACTTTGAGGGTCTCGATGTCAATGATCGTCCCCATATTCATGCGAATGCTGCTGGCGGCACGGGGGTCGCGCAACTGCCATTTTCCGTCGCGCTCGATCAGGCGCTGCCAGCGATCATAAGCCTGTAGCGCATAGCCGCCAGTGGCACAAAACTCAAGGCAATCATCAAACTCTGCGCGCACCAGCTGGGCAAAATTGCCTGCCGTTTTAACTTCAGCAAATAGGTCATCGGGCACAAACGGGCCGGCCGCTGCGGTTGCTAAAATATGCTGGCACAGCACATCTCGTGGACCTGGACCGCGCGGCTCGCCATCCAGATCGTGGGCTTTCACGGCTTCGAGGGCCGCTTTGCACTCGACAACCTCGAACCGGTTAGCAGGCACCAAGAGCGCCTTTGACGGTGCGTTGTACCGGTGGTTTGCACGACCTATCCGTTGCACCAGACGCTTGACGTTTTTCGGCGCCCCCACTTGGATCACCAAATCGACGTCTCCCCAATCGATCCCGAGATCGAGCGAGCCAGTACAAACAATCGCGCGTAGCTGTCCGGCGACCATCGCGCTCTCGACCCGTTCACGTTGCGCGCGGCTTAGACTGCCATGGTGGATGCCAATGGGCAGGCTCTCAGTGTTGGCGAGCCAGAGATGGTGGAAAAAAATCTCTGCTTGTGCGCGTGTGTTGTGAAAGATCAACGTGGTCTTGTGCGCTTTGATCTGTGCGAGGATCGCAGAAGCCGCATAGCGTCCGCCCGCGCCCGACCAAGGGGGGGCCTCGGTGATATCCAACATCTCAATGTCGGGATCGGGTCCAGGATCGGCTCGCAATATCGGGCATGGATCTGGGTGTCGCGCCAGAAACTTGGCGATCGCATCGGGATCCTCGACTGTCGCGGACAAGCCAACACGACGCAAGTCGGGCACCAAACTTGACAGGCGCGCAAGGCCTAGCATCAATTGATCGCCGCGCTTGTTCTCGGCCAAGGCATGGATCTCATCGACGATGACCCTTTGCAAACCAGCAAAGATTCGAGATGCATCTGGGTAAGACAGCAACAGTGCGAGGGATTCCGGGGTGGTCAGCAAAATATGGGGCGGGTCGGCACGTTGGCGCTTGCGTTTGGTTGCGCTGGTATCTCCGGTGCGATCCTCAATCCGGATTGGAAGACCGATTTCGTCCACAGGCGTGCGTAAATTTCTTTTTATATCTGCAGCTAATGCCTTCAAAGGCGAGACATATACCGTATGTAGTCCCTTGTGTTTGCCGTCTGCAAGCTCAGCCAGGCTGGGCAGAAACCCCGCCAACGTTTTGCCACCACCGGTCGGCGCGATCAGCAGCAAAGACGGCTCGTCCGCCCGGATGAGCATGTCCAATTGATGTGGATGTAGTGACCAGTTGCGTGCAGTAAACCAATCGGTCAGCTTTGAAGGGAGCAAAGTCATCTTTTTAGAGGTAGGCCAGCCGCAGCCAACCGCAATTGTTTTTTGCCTAACGAGCGATTTGTGATTGTTGGATGAACAAGTTTTTCCAGGCACGGTCAATCAACTCGCGGCTCATATGCGGTGGCTTGCCTTCGAATTTACAGATGGCCAAAATATGATCGACCAGGAAAGGCGCGTGGTAGCCCGCATAATCAAAATCGGCTTCGGCGTATTTTTGTGTCATCAGATAGATCAGCGAGTCTTCATCCAATGGGATCTCTTTGGCGCTGGCCTCCAATGCGATGATATCCAAAAATTCGGCCTCAGTTGGGCCATCTACCTTCAGTTTGAAGAACACCCGCCGCAATGCCGCGCTATCGAACAAATCTTTGGGATGAAAGTTGGTCGAGAAAATGACCAGCGTATCAAAGGGGACGATGAATTTTTCGCCCGATTGAAGTGTCAGAATATCATAATTTGCTTCCATTGGGACAATCCAACGGTTGATCAAAGCCTGAGGACTTTCCGCATGTCGGCCAAGGTCGTCGATGATAAAAATCCCGCCTGTCGCCTTCATTTGCAGCGGTGCCTGGTACGTGTTCGACACCGAATTGAAGGTTAAATTCAGCATCGACAGCTGAAGTTCGCCACCAGTTATTACGGTCGGGCGGCGACATTTTACATAGCGGTGGTCAAATCCGACGCTCCGCCGCAGAGACGATCTGATTTCTTCGGTATCGGCAACGCGCTCGTGGATGGTTGGATCGAAAACGGTGATGATCTGGCCTGCATACGCAACAGCACAGGGTATGAATATATCGTCGTGCATGGCGTCGCGAATACTCTGCGCGATCGCAGATTTGCCGTTCCCTGGAGGACCGTACATCAGGATTGATCGGCCCGATACAATTGCAGGACCAAGTTCGCGCAGAAATCCATCCGGTAAGATCAAATCATCCATCGCCGCGGACAGTTTTTCATATGTCAGATTCATGTCGCGGATTGATTGTTTTTCGGACTGAACTTGAAAATCAGTCAAAGGCACCGGCATGGCACCATGGTATTGCGAATAGACCGATGCATCGCGCGCCCGAACCTTGCCCAAGTCCGACAGCTGATAGCGTAGTTCCTCGACACCCGTGTCCATACTAGAGCCGATAGCTTCCATGAGGCGCTCATTGCGGGCGAAGTCGATCAGCTCTTGTACCACTACAACCGGGAGCGCAATTGCCTGGGCCATTTCAGAGGCCCGGGACAGGGACTGGCGGTAGACCGTTCTCAGAAAGATATCCTGGATCATTGTCAGCGGCAGGCCAATGTCATCTACCGTCCGAGGGGGCGTCGGTGGAGTGGGATCAAGCAACTGTTGGTTCATACAAAAACAGGCCTTGGCCGAATGGCTATGTGATCACAGGCAAAAGCAAGTAAAATGTCAATGTTCCAGTTAATGCGAGACCCATTGGAAATTTCTTATTCTCGACAGTCCAGGAGATCCAATCTGGCGTGGCGGCACGCACCATCGGGATACGCCGTGCAATTTTGTGCGCCGCAAGGGCGCCCAGCAAAACCGCGGCGAACAGGGTCAGGATCAGCATGACGTCAGGGCGCGCGATAAACGGCGCCATCGCCGCTGCAAATTTGGCGTCGCCCGCGCCGACCAAGCGCGCAGAGCTCATGAAGAACCCTATCGTCAAAACAATTGCGAAGTGGGCATAACGCCATAGGTATTCCTCGAAAGGTAAAGCGATCAGGCCGATGACCATGAAAACAGCAATCAAGGCCAAGACCGACTTGTTGGGGATTTTCATATATTTCATGTCACTCCAGGCAACATAAATGCAAATCGGCACGACAAACGGCAAAAACCAAAGCGCAGGAATTAAGGTCAGTGCCATAAATCAGGCTCCTGAGTTTTCCAATGTGCGCAGCGTGCGCACAGCAGCATCGAAATGTTGCGGATGTGTTTCAATCGCGTCGCGCAACAAGGATTTGCCTGTTGCGACATCGCCTTGCTTGATGGCCGATAATGCAAGAGTGTGGAGCAACTGCGCTCGCTCAATTTGGGTCAAGGGCACGGGCGGAATCTGGTAGTTGCGCTGTGCCCCGCGCGCCAGAACGAGGTTATTTTTTGCCGTAAACAAGGTGTTATCATATTCGATCGAACGAATAAAAAGCCGCTCTGCTTCTGCCATGTCTCCACGTGTCAGCTTGGAATAGCCCCAGTTGTTCAGAACGGCAGCAGGCCGGTTGGTCAAGCCCGCCGCGGTCTCGTAGAAGCTGTCAGCGCGGACCCAATCGCGGTCACTGTCGGCAACCATCGCCTCTAGTCTGTAGCGCTTAAAGGTCTCGAATGTCGGTGGGATCCGATCCAGCTGGGTCTTGGCTTCGTCCCAGGCACCAGCACGGATCAACGCATCGGCAAAGTCGACACGATCCTCACTGGTCGTATCTTCGTGGTTGGTGACCTTGCGCCACACTGGAACGGCCTCAGCCGCGCTGCCGGCGCGCACCAGGCTCATCGCCAAACCGCGCTGAAGATCGAGCCGCTTGGGTTCTGCTGCACTAGAGCGTTGGAAATATGCCACAGCTTCGGCAGGATCAGCCACTGTCAGCATGATATCGTTGAGGTTATTTTCATCAATGACGTTCACGCCGTCGAAAGACCGTGAAACGTCTCCGCCCCCGGAATTCAGGCACCCTGACAGCGCCAGAGCAGCCAATGCTGCACCCATTACACTGTAACGCATTGGAATGCGTTCCTTTTCTGCTCGGCTCCGATCAAGGTGTTGCCAATAGATGGTAGGTTCCAGATCCACGGCGTACCAAGTCGAAGTTATGGTTATCCACAACACTATAGGCCGGATTTTCCATTTTTGCGAGTGCCAAGCGCAGGTTTTCACGAATTGAGGGCGTTGCGGCGCCGTCAAGCGCAAAAGCCGTCCGAAAAACACGCATTGCTTGACTCGTTTCGCCAAGTTCCATCAAAACAACGCCCAAATTGTTCCATGCAGGCACGAAGTTTGGATCTTTTTCGGTCGCCTGACGCAACAAGTCTTCCGCTTGGTGCATGCGACCAAGGCGTAGATTGGCCGATCCCAGCGCACTCAGGACATCGGTTGTCATGCCTTGCTCGCCGGCCGCACGGAAATAGGCTTTCATTGCAAGCTCATAATTGCCCGCTTCCATCAATCGGTGCCCTACGATCAGCCCATCTGGGGACTCAGCTTCGAAAAAAAGACTATCGACCCGATATCCGGGCGCGTAGGGACCTTGTGGTAACGGATCAAGCCGGGTCGCTGGTGTGCAGGCCAGCAGTGCCATAAGCATCAAAGCAGAGGATAACGCGACGCGCATTATTGAACACCGATTCCGCCATTTGAGAATGTGTCATAGATCGAATAGATCGCAGGTCCGATCAGGATGATCATCAATGGCGGTAAGGTGAACATCATCGTTCCCAAAGTCAGCTTGGTCGGCAAGGTATTTGCTTTCTCTTCCGCCCGCATCACTCGTTTATCGCGCATTTCGACCGAGTATACCTTCAATGCCTCGGCAACCGAAGTTCCGAATGTTTGACTTTGGATCAAAACGGTCACAAAGCTTGCAACATCGGCTACACCAGATCGGTCGCCCATATCGCGCAAAACGGTCGCTTTGTCTTTGCCTGCCTTGATCTCATAGGCCACCAATGCGTATTCTTCCGCGAGGGCCGGAAAGCTGGGGCGGATTTCTTCGGCCACACGGATGATGGCTTGATCCATGCCTTGCCCCGCTTCGACACAGACGAGCATCAGGTCAAGACTGTCGGGAAAACCTTCCTCAATCTCGCCTTGGCGGGCACTGATCCGCTTGTTGACCCAGTAGCGCGGCAGATAATAGCCGACCAGGCCGGGCCCCAATGTCATCAAGGCTGCATTGGTGGACGAGGTATCTTCTGCGGCAAGCAGCAATGTGTAGATCAAACCGAGGAACAATAGCCCTATGCCAAGTGCGAACTGGGCAAAATAGAATGTCCGCACTGCAGACTTCGCGCGATATCCGGCTTGCAGAAGCAACTCTTGTGTGGCTGTGAATTCTTTTACGTCTTGTGGCTCAAGAAAATCTGCATAGTTTTCGAGAGCATCTTTACCACCGCCATGGCGCAAATTAGAGCTTTCACCGGATGATACGTGGGCCTGCCCGAGGCGTTCACGTTTGATCTTTTCCATCGGATCCGGCTTTTGCGACATCAAGATCGGTATTGCGATCACCAGCAAAGCGACTCCAAACGCGCCCATCACTATGATTGGACCGAGGGGTCCAAATATATTGACCAGCAAAGAATTTACAGAGTTCAACATAACGGACTCACACCTTGATATTGACCATTATCTTCATAAAAACATAGTTTATTACGATGAACACGCCGACCGCGACGCAGCCTGGCACGAAAAACGGAGTGTCAATAACGTCATCATAATAAGACGGTTCCATTATGTTGATTGCCACAAGCGCGCCAAGCGGGAACAACGACAAAAACATACCGGACCATTTTGCCTCGGCTGTGATTGCCTTTACACGGCGAAACAATTTGAAGCGGGCCCGAATGACTTGGGCGAGGCCATAAAGTATCTCAGCCAAGTTGCCGCCGGATTTGGATTGAATGGAAACTGCGACTGCAAGAAAGCGCAGATCCTGCATATCCATCCGTTCGGCCAGCTCTTTGAGCGCATCGGCCACATCGCGACCGTACGCAGCTTCATCAGCGATCATTCCAAACTCGGTGCCCAGGGGGTCTGCGACTTCCTTGGCGACAATGTTAATTGCGTTTGAAAACGGATGACCGACGCGCAGCGAGCGCACCATCAGTTCCACCGCATCCGGCAGTTGTTCCTGAATGATGGCCATTCTGGCATTGGCTTTTTTATTCACCCAGAAATAGACGCCGCCGACACCCATCGCAACTGCAATACACAAACGCACAATAAAGCCCACTTGGGTAAACAGCGTTAATCCCAAAAAAGCCACAACGCATAACAGCGCCATAACCCCAATCAATGCCGTGGGGGTGAATGCGATATTGGCCTTTTGGGCTTTCTCGGCGAGGAGAGAATAAAACGGAATGACTTGACCGTTGGTGTGTTGGCTCATCTCCTTGCGGAGTTTTTCAAACACCTCGTAACGATCCTCACCGCGATCCAACATCTGCAGACGGCGGTTGACTCGTTTATTCAAGCTGAGGGATTTACCAAAGAATAATAGGTAAATACCTTCGACGAGCATCAAGATGCCAACGAATAGACCAATATAAATAAGTGGTTCTGTCCCGATGTTCATTAAGTAAGCGCCCCGGTTGGTGTGTACAAAGAATTGGGCAAGTCATACCCCCATTGACGGAACCGGTCGGCATAAGCCGAACGCACACCGCAGGCGGTGAAATGGCCTTCAATTTTTCCGTTGGGCAACAAGCCGGTGCGTTGATAGCGAAATACTTCTTGCATCGAAATCACGTCGCCTTCCATGCCGGTCAGCTCAGTGATCGAAACCATACGACGAGAGCCGTCCTGCAGCCGCGAGGCCTGGACGACGAGGTTCACCGCCGAACTGACCTGCGATCGCAAAGCGCGCAGCGGCATCTCAATCCCGGCCATCGCAACCATGTTTTCAAGACGTGACACAGCATCCCGCGCAGAGTTCGCGTGGATTGTTGTCATCGATCCATCATGGCCCGTGTTCATCGCCTGCAACATATCGATAACCTCTTCGCCGCGGGTTTCACCGACGATGATCCGGTCCGGGCGCATCCGCAGCGCGTTGCGTAAACAATCGCGCTGGGACACCGCACCTTTGCCTTCTACGTTGGCGGGGCGGCTTTCCATTCGGCCGACATGGGTTTGCTGCAATTGAAGTTCCGCTGTGTCCTCGATCGTCAGAATGCGTTCATCATCCGCAATAAAACTCGACAGCGCATTGAGTGTTGTCGTCTTCCCAGAGCCCGTACCACCCGACACGATGACATTCAGGCGGCACGCAACGGCCGCCTGTAAATACGCGGCCATCTCCTCTGAAAACGCACCGAAATTGACCAACTCATCGATGCCCAATTTGTCTTTTTTGAATTTACGGATGGACACCAGCGAGCCATCCACCGCAATCGGTCCAACCATTGCATTGAAACGAGACCCGTCTGTTAAGCGGGCGTCAACATATGGGTTGCTTTCGTCCACGCGTCGGCCAACGGCGGATACAATTTTGTCAATGATCCGAAGAAGATGCTTTTCATCACGGAAGGTCACATCCGATAATTCGAGCTTGCCGCTGCGTTCGACAAAAATTCGCTTGGGGCCGTTGACCAAAATATCGTTGATCGTAGGGTCTTTCAGCAATGGCTCCAACGGGCCCAGGCCGCGCACTTCGTCGTAAAGTTCGTTATTCAGAATTCGGCGATCATCTTTGTTGACCACGACGCCTTGTTCGCCGAGCACTTCTGACGCGATCTGTGAAATTTCGGCCCTTAGATCTTGTTCGGATGCACTTTCAATCGCAGCCAGGTTCAACTGGTCGAGGAGCTGCTTGTGCAGCTCTAGCTTCAGGTCGCTGATTTTGGCCATCCGGCGTTGTTCGCGGTCGGGGGATGCCGCGTTTGCGGGCGTATTCGTTGTTCCGACAAACGGTTTGCGCTGGGCCTGCGCCGCCGCCGGCGGCGCTTTGGCCTGCGAATGTGCCGCCGCTGCCGTCAGGTGCGCATTCGTTGGTGGTGCCTTTTCGTCTTTGCGATACCGAGAAAACATCCTGGTCCCTTATCTCTTGGCAGATCGCGCGCCTTTGTGCGCGTCGATAAATTGTTTGGCGATACGTGCGATTTCTTTGCGCATCGGATTTTTTGCAGCCACTTCGCCGATTGGTAGACCTTGATCGCTGGCTTCCGTCACAGTGGCGGCGCCATCGGGCATCAGATCGTTCAGCTCGATATCCAAGCTTTCGGACATACGTTTCAGGCGGCCCCGACCGTTCAAATCGGTAAACTTTGGCGCGCGGTTGACCAAAAAGCGGAGCTTTTCGACGGGCAGATCCTCTGCACTGAGTGTTTTGATGAACCGAAGTGTGTTTTGCGCCGAACGCATGTCCAACTCGACGATCGGGAAATAGCAGTCGGCCTCGATCAACACGGTCTCAGTCCAGGCGACCAATGTACGTGGCATGTCGACGATTATGAAATCGAATTGTGCCCGTGCGAGGCTCAAAAGCTTTTCGACATCTTGCTGGGTGATCAAATCAAGCGGCAACATATCCAAAGGCGCTGTCAGAACATGCAAACGGTCTTTGAATTCCAGCATCGCTTGTTTCAGACTGTCTTCGTCAGCACCTTCCAAATCGGACATTAATTCATAGATTGCGCCACGCCGGGCCAGGTCCAAATAGGTTGCAACCTCGCCAAACTGCAGATCTAGATCCAATATGGCAACGCTTGGCGGGTCCTTTTTTTGATTCGCCAATTCCCAGGCAAGGTTGACAGCAAATGTTGTGGCGCCAACGCCGCCTGCCATAGGGTGGACAGCGATCAGAGTTGAACCGTTAGAGACGTCGTTATTGCCGTTGGACCGGTCTACCTGGGGGGTAATGGTTGGGGCTTGCAAGCGGGCGATGCTATCTTCGAGGGCCGTTTCCGGTACCGGATATGGCAAGAATTCGCGAGCCCCCGCGCGCATCAATTGGTGCAGCAAACCTGGTTCGAGATCGGCTGCCACCAAGATCACCCCGAGATCACGAGACTGGGCTTCAGCGACGACAGCTTCGATTAGCTCAATATCCGCCATATCTTCGTTGCTGACGGCCACCACAAGAAACTCAAGCGCCTGTGCTTCGGGCTGATCCAAAAAGACCAGCATATCGTCGAATGAAAGATCGCCCCAGGACTCGCCTAACGCCAATTCCATGTCGTCGATCAAAAACTCAAATTTCTGAATGTCGCGCGAGACAGTGCACGCGCGGATCGGCGCCGGTTCTGTTTTTGTTACTAACGCACCCATCTTGATGTGCCCTCTACCCCAAATGTCTCTGCTCAGGTCGCTGCTTCTTGTCGGCATTCGACCTTTCAACGGGGGGACGATCTAGACACCATTCCCCCCAGTTGGGAAACAATCTGGGCTTCAAACTTGGCAGCAATGCGGCAGAATAAATGAAACACTGCGACAAGGCCAAAAATAAGGCCAAAAATAGTGAGAATGACGAAACGGCAGATCGCCCCTCAGATCACTGTGAGGGGGCCACCATCCCAAGGGCTGAGCCGAATGAAGATCCGCCACCGGCTTGGGCACCGCTCCCGCCCGTGTATTGACCGGCGATCAAACTGGCATATTTTCCATTCAGCAGTATTGGATCGTCCGACAGAAAGCCGGAGACCTCGGTGACCGTGCGGCGATTGCGCTGCTCGCGGTCTTGCGTTGGAATGATCGGCTGAGTTTCGCCGAAACTCACCACTGCTTCAAGCCGGGCTCGGCTCACTCCGCGGCGGGACAGATAGGCCACAACAGCATTGGCGCGACGTTTGCCGAGCCGTTGATTATATCGGTCTGATCCGACGGCGTCGGTATGGCCAAAAACACGAAATGTCACTTCGGGGAACTGTTTGATCCAATCCGCCTGGACGTTCAGAACGCGTTGCGCCTGGGGGGTCAGGCGTGCGGAATTGAATGGGAAGGTCACGGTGCTGTCGACTTCATTGGCGAAACGGTGCGCCAAATCGATCCGGATCTGGATATCGCCATTATGTACGCCGACATTGTTGAGAGTCGGGGTACCAAAGCCACCCTCATCAATCGAGCTGCCCAATTCTTGTTGCGTCTCGCAGCCGATCAAAACCCCCAAAGACATTACGCCGATCAATACAGAATATCCAAATTGGGCCATAAGATCACTCCAATACGTAGCCGTAGGGCGATGCAAAATCCTGCCGCGCCACTTCGCCAGCCGCCCCTTGGGTTGGCGCGTTCTCGATCATGCGGCCGTTGAGAAAAAAATCTTCCTCCGAGGGCGGTTTGATCCGGTCTGTGGGTAAAGCAAGGGCCTCGCCTGTGTTCGGCGTCACAAGATGCGGTGTCACAATGATCACCAGTTCGCTTTGCGAGCGGCTATAGTTCGAACTGCGGAACAATGCCCCCAAAACGGGCACATCGCCAAGCCAAGGCACAGCGCTTTGAGCGTTGCGAAAGTCATCTTGCAACAGCCCTGCGATCGCAAAACTTTGACCATCGCGCATTTCAACGGTTGTGCTGGTTTCCCGACTCGAGAAGGTATAGATCGGCAAGCCATCGTTGGTTGTCGAACTTGACGCCACGGCCCTGACGGCAGCGGTCAGTTGTAAGTTAATGACATTGTCATCCAACACCAACGGCGTGAAGGTCATGTCAACGCCAATCGGCTTATAATCAATGGTGACGCCCCCTTTACCATCGGAGACAGGGATTGGGAACTCGCCGCCTGCAAGAAAGCTAGCGGCTTTGCCGCTTAAGGCGGTTAGATTGGGTTCGGCCAATGTTCGGGCGACGCCTTTGGCCTCAAGTGCTTCAATCAGAATACCGACCTGTACGGCTGAGTTGCCCAAGCCTAAGTTGAAGGCCCCAGTGCGCGAATTTGCGATCGTGCCGCCCAAGTCCTGAGCATTCCCAAGTGCAGCAAGCCCAGTGGTCGAGGCTGATCCAATGCTACCCGCCAGCACATCGCCCGAGCGCACCCCAAGACTGGCTGATAGCGTTTTGGCGACCGAACGCTCCATTTCTGCGAAACGCACTTTCAGCATGACCTGTTGCGTGCCGCCGACGCTCATCAGGTTTGACACCCCGTTGGGCGCATAGCGCTGCGCCAGTTCCAATGCGCGTTCGAGTGCAATAATGTTGGACACAATACCAGACAAAACAATGCCGTCATTTGCGGTGCGCACTTCGATATTTTCGTCCGGCATGATCTGGCGCAGGCGTTCTTTGAACTCGCCGATATCTGGCGAAACCTGGATTTCGACATTGGTGATCAGTCTGCCGTCTGGTCCAAGAAGCGTCATGGTCGTGCGCCCCGGGGCTTTACCCAACACATAAATCGTGCGGTCTGACAAAGTCGCGATGTCAGCGATGCCGGGATTGGCAACCGAAAGCTCTGCAAAAATAGTATCGCTTTCCACAACCACGGCGCGGTTTATGGGAACCCGCAAAACCGACGCGGTTTCACCGCGCATCACCCGCAAGTTGTTGGCGCCGCAAGGCGATATTCCAGACCCAATTGTCAGGCACAAGCCAACCAGCCCTGCTGAAAAGAGTGTTCTTAACCTCATGTGATCCTGCCTCTGGTGATCACTCATTTGCACAGGCTGTCATCGCCTTTTTTGTAGCTTGCCCGATTTGTTGATTTTATGCAAGAAACATCACGTTATGCGGCGCAATTGAACGCAAATTAACAGATTGTCGCGCAATTGAATCGGAGCGACGTTTGCCGTCAGTCGCGGCAAGGGATCGGAATATTCACAACTTCTGCGCCTTTTCGGGTCCGGATCACACATACCTCAGGCGCGGCCACTGGGGCAACCTCTGCCGCGTCAATGCCAAGGATTGCGTTTCGATCGACTTCAATCTCCGATGCGATCGTATCATCACCCACACCGACAAGAGCCAAAGTCAAACGCCCCGTGGCTTGTGCCTGTGCCAACAACGCGACTTGCTCAGGCAACACTTCGACCGTGACGGTTCGCGCAATCATCGGGCGACCATTGTCTTCGTCATCGTTCTGATCAATCGCAATCAAATGGATATTCGCCTGGATCAACCGCGTGACCGCACTGTCCGCGCCGCTGCCGGTCCAATAAACATCGACGCGGTCGCCCGGGCTGAGAAACCCCGACACGCCAGATGCCACGTCGGTGGTAATTGCAAAGGCGCGCATGCCTTTGCTCAGTCGAGCTGCGACACCAGCCTCTTGACCTGGCTGAGTCACCTTGACCGCCAGGATGGGTTCATCACGCTCGATAATACGTAGCACATGGCGCAGCTCATCAGGATCATCAGAAAATAATGCTTTGAGGTCAGTGAAAGCGCCATTTGGCAGCACCCCGGCAGGCCAAGCAATCGGGCGCACATCTGATCGTCTCAGGGGTTCACCATACCGGATTTGCCGATTGGCGACAAAGACTTGGGTGACCTCAACTTGATTGTCCAGGGCGGCAGCTTGCATCGCGAGCACCGATTGATATTGTCCGATCCGCTCCTTGGCCATAAACATGGCGCCCCCCGCCAAGGCGACGCCCAAAATCAATATCAATCCAAATACGATCCGCATAATGGGTGCCCTTGATATGGTGGTGCCGTTGACAAGGCTGATACGCGCGAACAACTCGTCAAATCTAACCCAATGATCAGGATAATCCAAGCCCGGGGCAGGTTCAGGGCGAGAATGTGGTAAAATATTGTTTTTTCTCAAGCCAAAAGCCGTACCCCCAAGGGGGCACGGCCTTCACCATACGGTAGCACCCAAAAATTATGTGTGCCAAATTCGCGTTGCGGCGGTTTAGCTGCCAGCAGCCGTGAAGGTTGTGCTGACCTGATTTGTTCTCAGCTGAGTATCAATGTCACCCGACAGATCCGCAATGCCGCCCGACACGACGCCGTATACGGCAACGCCCAAGCCAACGATGGCTGCGGTCAACACGACCCAGTCAACAGTTACAGCGCCCGATTCGTCTTTGAGAAAGTTTTGTGCAAGCTCAGAAAGTTTCATCATTCTAGTCCTTCTAGGATATGTGTTCATCATTCGTCTTACGCTTCAGCGACTGCGCCCGGCCATCTTGCACCAGACCCTGTCTCGCCTTGGACAAGCTCTTTATGGCGGCGAAATTGGGCGGAAATGTGAAAGGATTGAGGTGTTACCAAGATCTTAACGAAATGGTTTTTGGCCGTTGCGATGGAATCAGTGATCCCGTTATTGGTCCGTCGTTGGCCATTGAACCGGGTCGTCAGGTTCCACATCTGCAACAGCATCAACAAGAGGTGGTCTTGGATAGCGGTGCCTTTGGGCCGCAGACGCAGTAACGCGGGAGCGTTTTTTAATTTTTGTTGTTGTTATAAATATTTTTAATTTGACACTTAGGGGACGCGTTAAATTTTTGTAGCAGTAAACACTGTGGCGGGACCAAGACCTCTTCCCTGCAAAGTCAAAAAATGCATGCTAAGGTGATAAGGTCTTCTCCGAGCTGGCGCATGTCTCTTCATCACACAATGATCATCGCGGTTTTGGCCGTCACGCCGGTTCTGGCGCAATCCCCGCAGCTGGCCGAAGATTTTACCTTTAAACGTGTGGCACCGCCAGCGGCCGGCGAAACACGACGGATCACGATACAGATTGGGCCTGCGGCAAGGCCGATTGACGAGCAGATTGAGCCGCCTTCGGTGCCGCTTACGCAGTTGCCTGCAGGACAGATTGATCCCAAGATTTCGGAATTTTGGGCCATGATTACACCTGAAATTGACACCAAATCGCCCGCCCGGCTTGGGTTGGCTGCCGACGCAGCACGGGCGCTGGACCTTCCTGCGCCGTCGCTGTCCAACTTGGAAAATATCGCCCGCACCTACGGTCGGACCATCATGGCTGCCAGTGTTGCAACAGAGGTATCGCCAGCCCTGGTTTTGGCTGTGATCTGGGTTGAATCAACGGGCCGCGCGACAGCCATCAGCAGGGCAGGGGCCCAGGGGTTGATGCAATTGATTCCAGCAACGGCTGAGCGATTCGATGTCAAAGACGCGCTGGATCCGGTTCAGAATATCACCGGCGGAGCGGCCTATCTCAGCTGGCTGTTGAACGCGTTCGGCGGTGATCCGATTTTGGCGCTTGCGGGCTATAATGCGGGCGAGACGGCTGTAAAGCAGGCAGGCGGTGTCCCCGATTACCCAGAAACCCGTGCCTATGTGCCTAAGGTAATTGCCGCTTGGCGCATCGCCAAAAGCCTTTGTCTGACCGCGCCTGAGTTGCCAACGGACGGCTGCGTGTTTGCGTCGCTGGCGGCCACCTGAGCGCGGTCCTTCGTGAATGCAGAGGAGGGAGGCGACTTTTTCAGACGCAGCACCGTGAGCCCAGGCAATGAGGCGGCACTGGGCAGCTTGTTTGATGGTCTGGTGGTTGGTGATGAGCGCGCGTTCCCTGCCGATGTCTCCTTTCGGCAGATTGAGCTGAGCCAAACCGCCGGTCGGGCAATGATTGTCGGTGAGGCTGGTATGGATTTTGTCGCACACAGCGTCCAGCAAATGTTCAAGGAACCCCCACATCTTCCGATAGGCTGTGTCGACCAGCTGGGACACCGCAAATTTGCGGGTCCGGTTCATGGCGACAACGAGATGGCGCTTGCCTTCCATAGTTCTGGCTGAGGACAAAAGGTATGCCGTCGGAAAGCAACCACCATCGCGTCCAATTCTGCGCTGAGAATGGTTGAACGTAGCTCTATAGGTCCGGTCCGCTGATCCTTGACCGTCTGACGCTTATGCCACTTCGCCACCGCCCTTGGGTTGGACCCCAAGCGCCCAGCTCAGCGCTGCGGCTGAGGCTTGCGCTCTTCGGCAGATCGCTGGGCCACCGCTTGCCAGTCGGTCGATCGCTGGATGGCTGCTCTGACGGCGTGCTTGGTTGTGGCGCCGTCAGGACGCGCGCTCGCTGGTCCCAGCTGCGGCCAAGGAAACTTTCGAT
>JBELMC010000050.1:0-20820 GCA_042096155.1 Dinoroseobacter sp. | reverse complement strand
CTCCCTTGGAAGTGAGCGGTCATAGATGGCCGGGTCTATTGGAGATGACCATGATGTATTTAGAGGCCAGCGGTTTCGCGGGCACCGCGTGTCTCGGCAACGCCCCCTCTCGTATCGAAAGTTTCATCCGGTCCACCGTATTTAACCGCCCAACTTTGGTTGTCGACCGCCAAAGGGTGGCGGCGCAATATCGCGTGTTGGCGGAAGGTCTGGGCACAGCGAAGATCCATTATGCCATGAAGGCCAATCCGGCGCGCGAAGTGCTGGAAACCTTGCGAGACCTGGGGGCCGGATTTGATGCGGCCAGTCGTGGCGAGATTGAACTGTGCCTGTCTTTGGGCATTGCGCCTGCACGGATTTCGTATGGAAATACAATCAAGCGCGCTTCGGATATCGCCTTCGCTCATACCGCAGGGGTTCGTCTGTTTGCGGCCGATGCGGAAGCGGAGCTGGACAAGATCGCGGCCCATGCCCCGGGGGCGCAGGTTTATATTCGGTTGCTGGTCGGACCGACCGAAGCCGATTGGTCGCTCAGCCGCAAGTTTGGCTGCGCACCGGACAAAGTTCTGGCGCTTCTGGACCGCGCGCGTGCCCTTGGACTGGATCCGATTGGGCTGTCATTTCATGTCGGAAGCCAAACCAAACGCGCAGCGATGTGGACCCAGACGCTCGACCAGGTCGCCAGGGTGTGGACCCAGGCCCAGGCAAGCGGTCATGCATTGCGTCTGTTGAATATCGGCGGCGGCTTTCCGGCGTTTTATGGTGAAGATATTGATCAACCCACATTTTATGCAGGTCAGATTATGGATATGATCCGCACGCGCCTGGGCGACATCCAGGTGATGGCAGAGCCAGGGCGCGGTTTGGTGGGCGAAGCTGGCGTGATTGCCGCCGAAGTGGTGCTGGTGTCGCGCAAGGCCGACACGGATTTGTGCCGCTGGGTGTATCTGGATATTGGCCGCTTCTCAGGTCTGGCCGAAACCGAAGGCGAGGCGATCCGCTATCAGATTACCACAGACCGAGACGGCGATCCCACGGGGCCTTGCATCGTGGCTGGCCCCTCGTGCGACAGTGTCGACGTGATGTACGAAAAGCGTCCCGTGGCATTGCCGACCACGTTGCAAGTCGGCGACAAGGTGATGATCCACGCGACGGGCGCCTATACCAGCACGTATTCCAGCGTTGGGTTCAATGGTTTTCCGCCGCTCGACATTGTCGTGATCTAAGCTGTGACAAATCTGGAATTTGTTTTGTCCCATTGACTTATGCGTCGATCATGGGCACATCCGCTGCCAGGATGTGATGGTCGCCGCGTGAGCGATCCGGACGGCTTTGCGCGCCCCGACATATCCCAGAGCCGCTTTTTGGTTCTCTGTCCCCGGCAGATCCGGGCTTTGGATTTCCCCTCTCACGCGCGGGATCCGACCGACCGTTCGGCCTGCTCTCTCTCAAGGGTGGGTCAGCAACCAAGGTGGACAAGCGGTGCGGCCTCCCATCCGAGGCTTTGATAATTTGGGCGTTCTGTGTTTCCTGCAGAGCCCTTGAAAGGACTATTTTGAACTATTTTGAAGAACTCGGACTGTCCGAGAAGCTCTGCGCACGGATTGCGGAAATTGGCTTGAGAGAGCCGACCCCGATCCAGGCAAAAGCCATCCCCAAGGTGCTGGATGGCCGCGATCTGATGGGGTTGGCCCAAACAGGCACCGGCAAGACCGCTGCCTTTGGCCTGCCTCTGGTGCAGATGCTGAACGCCACCGGCACCAAGCCGACCCCCAAAACGGCACGCGCCCTTGTTCTGGCCCCGACCCGCGAACTGGTCCGGCAGATTCACGACAATCTGAGCAAATTTGTCGGGCGCTCTCATCTGAAAGTCACCATGGTCGTGGGCGGCCAATCGCTCGGGGCGCAATCCAAGCGGATGGAGCGCGGCACAGATGTCCTGGTCGCCACCCCCGGACGCCTGATCGACCTGTGCGACCGCCGCGCGATCTCATTGGCCGAAACCCAGTTTCTGGTGCTCGACGAGGCCGACCAGATGCTGGATATGGGCTTTATTCACGCCCTGCGCCAAATCGCCAAGATGCTGCCGGAAAAGCGTCAAACGTTGCTGTTTTCAGCCACGATGAACAAGTTGATGTCCGAGATCGCCGAAAGCTACCTGACCGCACCCGTGCGCGTTCAGGCAGCGCCCCCGGGCCAGGTCGCCGACAAAGTCACACAAGTGATCCATTATGTTGAAAAGGGTGGCAAAGTTGGTTTGTTGAAACGCTTGATGGCGGGGCATAAATCTGACCGCGCATTGGTCTTTGCGCGCACCAAACACGGGGCGGAACGTTTGATGAAATCGCTTGACGCGGCTGGGTTTGCCGCTGGTTCGATTCATGGCAACAAATCACAAGGTCAGCGCGACCGCGCGCTGGCGGCATTTAAAGAGGGCCGCTTGAAGGTTCTGGTGGCCACCGATGTGGCGGCGCGCGGCATCGACATTCCCGAGGTCAAGTTCGTCTATAATTTCGACCTGCCAAATGTGCCGGAAAACTACGTTCACCGTATCGGCCGGACCGCGCGCGCAGGGGCGAATGGAGCGGCGATTGCGTTTTGCTCTGAGGAGGACGTGAAAGAATTGCGCCAGATTGAAAAGGTCATCGGCGGCCCCATGGAAACGGCCAGCGGCACGCCCTGGATCACGGCCAGCCTGGCCGGCAAGCCCGACAAAAAGCCCGACCGACCGGGTCAGCGGCGCCGCGCGCCGAAGCGTGGTTATAACGCCAATAAAAAGAAAGGTCGCAAGGCGGCTTGACCCGCCCATCCCCACGGCAATGCTGTCAAAAGCCCGGGCAGCGCGTCCGGGCTTGCGTCAGCAATAATGTTCGATCGGCTCGTTTTGTTGGGCGCTGTAACGGGCGCCATAGGCAAATCCGACGGGCAACAAACGCGCGATTTCGGCACGATCCTCGGCGGTAAATGCAATGGCGTCAGCCTCGATCAGTTGCGCCAGATGATCCGCCGTGCGGGTGCCGGGAATCGGCAGAATATGGCTGCCTTGGTCCAAAACCCAAGCCAATGCGGCCGCGGGCGTGTGCCAGCCCCGTGCTGCGCAAAATGCCCGGAACGGATCGATCGCTTGAACATTCAAGCTGAAATTCGGCTCTAGGAACCGGGGGTTTGTGGGACGAAAATAGTCTTGTTCGGGAAGGTCCGCCAAGCGCATCGGCGTGTTGCCCAGCATCCCGCGCGCTATGGGCGAGAACGCGACGAAGGTGGTGTTCAACTCTGCACAGGTTTGCAACATCCCCAACTCGGCCTGACGGGTCCATAAAGAATACTCGTTCTGGATTGCGGCAACCGGGTGGATCTTGGAGGCCCGTCGCAAGGTGTAAGGCGCAATTTCAGAAAATCCTATTGCACCGATTTTGCCTTCATCGATGAACTTGACAAGCGTGCCCATCACGTCCTCGATGGGAATATCTTGCGCGCGCCGATGGATATAAAACAGCTCAACATGATCGCGGCCCAGCCGCCGTAGCGACCCTTCAAGCGAGCCGCGCAAAGAGGCTTCGTCATTTCTGTAGGGCGGCTTTTGCCCCAGATAGATCCCGGCCTTGGTTGCAATCGACACATCGGCTTTGCTCCGCTTGAGCCACTCACCGATCACTTCCTCGCATGCACCGTCGCCGTAAATCTCGGCAACATCCAGATGATCAATGCCCAGCGCATGGGCTTGATCCAAGCATGCCAGGCTTTCGGCCGCATGTGTTGGCCCAAAAATTCCGCCAAAGCTCATGCAACCCAAACCAATCGCCGAAACCTCACGTCCGGCAAGCATGCGTTTTTTGTTCATGCGAAGGCCGCCTCCAAGGCGATTTCGACCATGTCGCCAAAGCTGGACTGGCGCTGATCTGCTGGCAATGCGTCGCCCGTCAGAAGGTGGTCTGAGACGGTCAGAACCGCCAGCGCGCGCGCTTTGTGTCGGGCGGCCAGAATATAAAGCTCTGCCGCCTCCATCTCGACGGCCAAAACCCCGTGGCGAGTCATCTGTTCGTTCAGATCAGGGCGTTCGTCGTAGAACACGTCTGACGAATAAATCCCGCCGATATGGGTCGTGACCGCGCGCCCGGCTGAAGCCTGATGCGCGGCCGCCAATAATCCGTAATCGGCGCAAGGGGCAAAGTTCAATTCTTTGAATATGCCGCGGGAGGGAGTCGAAATTGTGCTGGCTGTCATGGCCAGAATGACATCACGAAGTTTGACATGGGTCTGCATGGCACCAGTCGACCCGATGCGGATCAATGTCTTGACACCATAGTCTTTCAACAACTCATTGGCGTAGATGGAAAGAGACGGCATTCCCATTCCGGACCCTTGGATCGTGACGCGATGGCCGCGCCACGTCCCGGTATATCCCAACATTCCGCGCAGCTCGTTGATGCAAACCGGACTGTCGAGAAAAGTCTCAGCGGCCCATTTCGCGCGCAGGGGATCGCCCGGCATTAAAACTGTTTGTGCAATTTCGCCGGGTTTTGCGCCGATATGAAAGGTCATGAACCGTCCTGCTGTTAAACTTCTAAAGATTCCGCCGTCATGCCTGAATCCAATGCTTCTTTAAACCATGTTGGCTGACGCCCTTTCCCGGTCCAGGTTTGGCTTGGATTTTCCGGATGCGCGTATTTCGCAACAGAGGGCCCTTTTACCGACCCTGCCTTACCGCTCAGCAATTCCTGGACTGTAAAGCCATATTCTTTGGCGATATTTTCGATCGCCTTCTTGGCGTCAGACTTTTTCTGCGCCGCTTTTCGTACCAGTTCTTTTTCAATATTGGCGCGCAGGGTGATCAGCTCTGCTTCTGATAGAGTGGTAATGTCGATGTTCATGGAATACTCCCTTATACAGATATTTTTTTTCTTTAAATCAAAATATCAAGGGACGCAAATACTAGTTTGGATCTTTTGGCATGCCAATCTTGACAGCGCGAACAACGAAGTGAAGGAAATTCTGGCGTTTTTCCGCTATTCTGCGGCAATCGGATCCGGGCGGGCAAGATCGACAATGTCCATCATAATCCTATTCAGTTCAAAGTCTTTTGGTGTATAGACTTTCGCCACCCCCATTGCGATTAAGCGGGCTGCGTCTTCATCGGGAATGATACCGCCAACAATTACCGGAATATGGTTTAATCCGACTTTGTGCAATTGTGACATGACATCTGCGATCAATGGAATATGACTGCCGGACAGAATGGATAGACCAATCACATGGGCCCGTGAGTTGACCGCAGCTGCGATGATTTGATCAGGTGAAAGGCGAATACCCTCGTAATCGATATCCATGCCGCAATCCCGGGCCCGAAACGCGATTTGTTCGGCGCCGTTGGAATGGCCATCAAGACCCGGTTTGCCCATCAAGAACTTCAGCCGCCGACCCAGCTGGTCACTGACCGCATCCACCGCCGCGCGGATATCATCAAGCCCTTCTGTTTTGTTCGACATCGCCCGGCTGACCCCGGTTGGCCCGCGATATTCTCCGTGGACCTGACGCATAACACCGGCCCACTCGCCTGTGGTGACACCGGCCTTGGCCGCTTGTATCGATGCAGGCATGATATTGGCGCCTTGATCAGAGGCTTGGCGCAGCGCGTCGAGGGCGATGCGAACGGCGTTGGCATCTCGGGTTTGTTTCCAGATGTTCAAGCGGTCAATCTGATCGGCCTCCACAGCGGGATCCACGGTCATAATGCCCCCCTTCTCGTCGATCAGCGGCGATGTCTCCCCTTCAATGTATTTGTTAACGCCGATCACGGTTGTGGCGCCGGTTTCGATCCCGTTGACCCGGTTTGCGTTCGAATTCACAAGCTGGCGTTTCATATACTCGATCGCGGCAATCGCGCCGCCCATTCCATCGAGATTGTTCAACTCCGCCCGGGCCCCTTCTTTAAGGGCCGCAACCTTACGGTCCACCGCGGGGTTGCCATCAAACAGATCGTCATATTCCAGAAGGTCGGTTTCAAAGGCCATGATCTGTTGCATCCTAAGGGACCATTGCTGATCCCAAGGCCGAGGCAATCCAAGCGCTTCGTTCCATGCGGGCAACTGAACGGCCCGCGCACGCGCCTTCTTGGACAATGTAACGGCCAGCATTTCCAGCAAAATCCGGTAGACATTATTTTCGGGTTGCTGCTCGGTCAGCCCCAGGCTGTTGACCTGCACGCCATATCGGAACCGGCGCAGCTTGGGGTCGGTCACGCCGTACCGCGCGGCGCAAATCTCGTCCCACAGGTCGACAAAGGCGCGCATCTTGCACATCTCGGTCACGAACCGGATCCCGGCATTGACAAAAAAGCTGATCCGCCCAACCAGCACTGGAAAATCTTCTGCGGGCACGCGCGGCCGCAGCTCATCCAGAACCGCTATGGCTGTTGCCAGCGCGAAAGCCAGTTCTTGCTCAGGCGTCGCTCCGGCCTCTTGCAAATGGTAGGAGCACACATTCATCGGATTCCATTTTGGAACCTCACGATAGCAATATTCGGCCACATCTGCGATCATGCGAAGACTGGGTTCGGGCGGACAAATATAGGTGCCGCGGCTTAAATATTCCTTGATCAGGTCATTTTGGACCGTGCCTTGCAATTTGCCGATGTCGGCGCCTTGTTCTTGTGCAACGGCAATATAAAGCGACAGCAACCATGGTGCGGTGGCGTTGATCGTCATCGAGGTGTTCATCTGCTCCAGCGGGATGCCATCGAACAGGCTGCGCATATCGCCCAAATGACACACCGGCACGCCGACTTTACCGACCTCCCCCCGCGCCAGAAGATGATCGCTGTCATAGCCAGTTTGGGTGGGCAAATCGAACGCGACGCTGAGCCCCGTTTGCCCTTTTGCCAGATTGGCCTTGTACAAAGCATTAGAGGCCGTTGCCGTCGAATGGCCCGCATAGGTGCGAAACAACCAGGGCCGGCCTTTCGCTGGCGCAGTGGGGTCTTGGGGCGAAGCGGTCTGGTCTTTCATTGGAACCTCGGCTGATGTCGCAACTTAATTTCGTTGGTTTGCATATATGCGCAAGAATATGGCGCTGTCAATTCGCTGCATCGCAGCGATGGTGAGAGTTTACGTCGGCCCGACTTCCTGCCAGTGTTCTGTCATGAGTGAGTTGGTGACGATCCCCTATTGGGCCCTGATCTTGGTCCTGTTGTTGGCGGCAATCGCTGCGATTGACCGTGTGCTCGGGCCGTCGCTGCGCTGGTTTTTGCGGCGCCGGATGGAGCGCGCGGTCGCGCGTCTGAACAAGCGGCTCGAACGTCCAATCCAGCCGTTCAAACTTTTGGCGCGGTCTGATACCGTCAACCGAGTGGTCTACTCGCCCGAGGTTATGGCGGCGGTCCAAGACTACGCCACCCAGGAAGGCCTCCCCGAGCAGGTCGCTTTTGTCAAAGCCCGCACCTATGCGCGCGAGATTGTACCGTTTTTTTCCACGGCTGCATATTTCGGCTTTGCCATCCGTGCTGCAAAGCTGCTCAGCCGTTCGCTCTACCGGGTGCGTCTGGGCGCCTATGATGAAGACGCGATCAGCCTGGTCGATCCGGACGCCACTGTGATCTTCGTGATGAACCACCGCAGCAATATGGATTATGTGCTGGTGACTTATCTGGTCGCAGAACGCTCCGCCTTGGCCTATGCGGTGGGCGAATGGGCACGGATCTGGCCGCTGCGGGCCTTTGTCCAATCCTTGGGCGGCTACTTCATCCGTCGGCGGTCCAACAATGCGTTATACCGCAGAGTGTTGGCGCGATATGTCCAGTTGAGTACGAAAAATGGTGTCACACAGGCTATTTTTCCCGAAGGCGGATTGTCGCTGGACGGCAAGGTCGGATCGCCCAAGCTGGGGCTGCTGAGCTATGTGATCCAAGGGTTTGAGCCGGACAAAGATCGTGATGTCGTCTTCGTGCCAGTCGGGATCAACTATGACCGTGTGCTGGAAGACAAAGTTTTGGTCGGCGCTCTGGAACGCGGCGATCGCCGGTTCAAGCTTGCGATTCGTCGGGTGCTTACATCGCTGTTGCGCAATCTGCTGCGCCGTGTGACGGGCCGGTTTCATCGCTATGGTTATGCAGCTGTCAGCTTTGGCGCGCCGATCTCGCTGCGCGGGTTCCTGGAAGAAAACCCAAGCAACGATCCGATCCATCCGTTGGGCGAAACCCTGACCAAAGCGATCCGCGACATCATTCCGGTGCTGCCGGTGCCTCTGATGGCGGCAATCATGGTCGATGCGCCCGGCCCTATGTCCTTGGCGCAGATCACCAATCGTGCGCGCGCCCTGCGGTTGCAATTGGTGCAACAGGGCGCGCATCTGCATCTGCCGCGTGATGATCCGGAGTATGAGATCACCGTTGGCCTGCGTCAGCTGATCCGTCTGAAGATTATTACACTGACCCCCGAGGGCTATGTGGCGACCCCATCCAACCGCCTGCTTTTGCAGTATTACGCAAACTCAGTTGTGCAATTGCTGCCTGACGATCCACAGACCGAGACATAAAATTACGCAAAACCAGCTTTTTTGTTTGCTTTGTTGCGAGAGCTGCCCTAACTGCTGGATCATACCGCAGTGCAGAATTGATTCTGCACCGCAGCAGCTTTGACCACAGGAGGACGCTATGGCGCTCGATAACTCAGTGACACCCTTGGCCTATGACGCCCCGAAAAAAGACCTTTATGCGTTGGGTGAAATGCCCCCGTTGGGTCACGTGCCCACACAGATGAGGGCCTGGGCCATCCGTCGCGAACGCCACGGCAATCCTGACACCGCAATGCTGCAAGAAGTTGTCGAAACCCCCGCCGTTGGCGACACCGAGGTTTTGGTCCTCGTGATGGCCGCAGGGATCAATTATAACGGCGTCTGGGCGGCTCTGGGTGTGCCGATCAGCCCGTTTGATGGCCATTTGATGCCCTATCACGTGGCGGGATCAGATGCATCCGGCATCGTTTGGGCGGTTGGGAGCAAGGTCAAGCGTTGGAAAGTCGGCGACGAAGTTGTGATTCATTGCAACCAAGACGACGGAGACGATGAGGAATGCAATGGTGGCGATCCGATGTATTCGCCCAGTCAGCGGATCTGGGGGTATGAGACCCCGGATGGCTCGTTCAGCCAATTCACCCGGGTGCAAGCCCAGCAACTGATGCCGCGTCCCAGGCACCTGACCTGGGAAGAAAGCGCCTGTTACACGCTGACCTTGGCCACGGCTTACCGGATGTTGTTCGGCCACGAGCCACATGACCTCAAGCCGGGGCAAAATGTGCTGGTCTGGGGCGCATCGGGGGGGCTTGGATCCTATGCGATCCAGCTGATCAACACGGCCGGGGCCAATGCGATTGGAGTGATCAGCGACGAAAGCAAGCGCGACTTCGTGATGGGGTTGGGCGCCAAAGGCGTGCTCAATCGCAATGATTTCAAATGTTGGGGTCAATTGCCCACAGTTGGCACCGAAGACTACGGCACCTGGTTCAAAGAAGCGCGCAAATTCGGCAAAGCGATCTGGGACATTACGGGCAAGGGCGTGAATGTCGATATGGTGTTCGAGCACCCGGGCGAAGCCACCTTCCCGGTGTCGACCTTTGTGTGCAAAAAAGGCGGTATGGTTGTGATTTGCGCGGGCACAACCGGCTTTAATCTGACCTTTGACGTGCGGTATATGTGGATGCATCAAAAGCGCCTGCAGGGATCGCATTTTGCCCATCTCAAGCAAGCCGCCAGCGCCAACAAGCTGATGGTGGAACGCCGACTGGACCCCTGTATGTCTGAGGTTTTTCCATGGGACGCGCTGCCTGAAGCGCATATGAAAATGCTGCGCAACGCGCACAAGCCCGGCAATATGGCGGTGCTTGTTCAGGCGCCACACACCGGTTTGCGCACCTTTGCGGACACGTTAGAGGCTAGTCGGAACCCTGCATAAAAAATATTTTTACACGTGTTCAATTTTTTGCATTCGGCAAAGTTGAAGCGTATTGACTGTTTCTGTTCTCAAGTCAATCCAATAAATTCAACTAGTTAAACAGGAACCCCTCGCTAAAAATGGCGGGGTCAAATCAGTGAGTATCGGTGGAAATCGGCTTCGTGCTAAAGTTGTGTTAACATTTCATTAACCATTGAGTTGGACATTAGCATGGCACAAGACTGGATGATTGACGTATTGGCGGACTTGCGCAATTTCGCGCGGCAAAATGGCTTGCCTGTTTTGTCAGAACAACTTGAAGACACGATTTTGGTCGCCGCGGCTGAGCTATCGCAGGCGACCGTCGGAGGGCCTATTGGGCAAAATGGATTTGGTGCTGCAAACGGCGCTGGCGAATCTCGACGAGACACACGCCCTGCCGGACTTGCAAGAACGCATTCTCGCGCTTCGTGACAGTTTCGAGGTAGACCACCTCGTCTATCACTCTGTCAATTCAACGGGCGATCAATACGCTGCATTGACCTATTCTGACGAATGGGTGACGCGCTATATTCAAAATGATTATGCACGTATTGATCCGGTTGTGCTGGAAAGTTATCGCAACTTTGGGCCGTTGAATTGGAAAACCCTCGACTGGTCGCGAAAGTCGGCTCAGAATTTTTTCGAAGAGGCCCGTGGATTTGGCGTTGGCAACCAAGGGATTTCTATCCCGATCCGGGGGCCCGCTGGGCAATTTGCGATTTTCACCATCAATCATCAGACCAATGATGCCAATTGGGATCGGTTTCAAAAGCATGCGTTACAAGATCTGATTCTGTCCGCGCATTTCACCAACGAAAAAGCGATCGCGATAGAAGCCCATCCAGAAGCGGCGACGCCCAAGGCGCTCTCGCCGCGTGAGATTGACGCTTTGGTCAATCTGGCGATCGGCCGCAGCCGCGCGGAAATTGCTGATAAACTGGCGATTTCTGAACATACCTTGCGTGTTTATATCGAAAGCGCACGCAATAAATTGGGCGCGGCAAATACCGTTCATGCCGTCGCCCGCGCGCTCGCACAGGGTCGCATCGTGATCTGACGCGCCCAGGCGCCCGCCCGGGTTGCGCGGTTTTTATCCCTGCGCACGGTGACATCTCGTTAACCATGCTCTGGCATCCCTGTTGCTGCCTTTTCCCAGCCGCAGGACTTTCGCCATGATCCGCATTGCTTTCGCCGACGCTCTCGACGCCTACCCGATTTTGTCTCGCTCGATGCACGAGGATCGCACAGCGCAGTTCCGCGACCGCCTGGGATGGCCAGTGACCGTCGACAGCAACGCCCAAGAGCGCGATCAATACGATCTTGAAACGCCGCTTTATGTGATTGCCGAAACGGCACATGGGACCCATGCAGGGTCGCTGCGGTTTCTTCCGACGATGGGTCGAACCATGGTGAACGAGCATTTTTTGCACTTGACCGATGGCGTCGAGATCCGCAGCCCCTATATCTGGGAGTGCACGCGGTTTTGCATTGCACCCAATGCCAATCCGCGCACGGCCGCCCGCCTGATGCTGGCCGCCGCGGAGCTGGGGCTTGCGTCGGGTCTGTCGCATTCGGTCGGTGTGTTTGATGCGCGAATGCTGCATGTATATCGCCGCCTTGGGTGGTCGCCTGCGGTGCTTGGCACAAGCGGCACCGGCAAGGATGCGATTTGCGTTGGGCTCTGGGCATTCACCGATGATGTGTTGCCGCTCTTGCGTGCCAAAGCCGGCATCAGCGCGCAGGTGTCGCGCCATTGGGTGGATCGGGCGATGGGTCCGAACCTCACTGCGGCGCAACCGCGCGCCAAAGCCGCTTAATCGCTGGCAGGTCCCGCGGCGCGGCTGTAGGCTCGCGCCATGACCTTGCCCGCGATCAAATTTTCGGACGACCAAGCCGCCGCCTATGACGCGGTCAGCGCCGCACTTGCCCGATGCGGCGTTGATCTTGTGTCGGGTGATACCGTCGGTGCCATAAACACCGATGACAATCTGTTGGCGGTGATCGGCAAAGCGGGCTCTGGCAAAACCGCCCTACTGGCGCAGCTCTATCAGGATCTGGACAGCAGCGGCGTCAAGATCGTGTCCGGAGATTGGGAAGGCAAGCGCAAGAAGGATCAACGCACGCTTGCGATTCTTGCGCCCACGAACAAAGCCGCCAGTGTGCTGCGTCTGCGCGGAGTGCCTGCGACCACGATCCACCGTATCTTATATACGCCAATGTACGATCCCGAATATGAAAAGCTCGCCGAATGGCTGGCAGGGGATGGTGAAAAGCCTGAAATTGAGAGCTTGTCTGACACCGCATTGGACCGTGCTGTGGCCACATATGCCACCAGCAAATCGATGCCCGCCGCATTGGCTGCCGCAGGGTTGCGAGGATCGGATTTCATCACCGGATGGAAGCGGCGTGAGGATCCGCTCGACATCGGCTTTGTCGACGAATCGTCAATGCTCGACAAAAAGCAATTTGAGGACCTGACCGAAATTTTCCCGACTCTCGTGCTGTTTGGCGATCCCGCACAGCTGGCACCTGTTGGCCAATCGGGCACAATGATCTTCAGCGCGCTGCCGCAGCGAAACGTGCATGCCCTGTCGCGCATTCATCGGCAGGCCGAAGACAACCCAATCCTTGATCTGGCCCACGCGCTTGGCGATCCAAATGTGGATTTCGCGCAGTTCGAGCGCCTGGTCGCGCAAGCTGCCGCGCAAGATGACCGGGTTGTGGTCGCACCTCGGATTGATGCGAGTCTGATGGCGCGCTCGCCTGCATTGGTCTGGCGCAATACGACGCGGATTCGATTGATTCAGGCGTTTCGCAACGCTTATGGTGCCCCGCCGGATGATCTGCTGCCGGGCGAGCCACTGATTTGCGACGGGATCGAGCTGCCGATGAAGCACCGCCGCAAACGGTTGGATCTTGAAGCGCGTGGCCTGATCAAGGGGGCGCAGGTGATCTTTATGGGCCCAGGCCGCAAGCCCGGATTTTCGAAACTGTTTGTCATGGGCGCCCAGGAGCCTCAGGTCAGTGCGGCGTCTATCGTCAAGATCGAGGCCGTGGATGAAGAAGAGCCGTTCATCCCCTTTGCCGCCCGCATGGGGGCGACTTTTTTGCACGGGGCGGCTGTGACCATCCACAAGGCGCAAGGCTCGCAATGGGATACGGTGCAGGTCTTTGCCCCCGATCTGTCGGCCGCCGCTTGGGCGGGGCGCTCCGAAGCGGGACAACCCTTGTGGAAGCGACTGGCCTATGTCGCAATCACCCGCGCGCAAGAACGTCTGGTCTGGGTGACGCGCAACCGCCTGGCTTTGCCCAACGCGTCGCTTGGGACCGCTGATCTGCACACTCCGGCTGCGCCGCTCAAACTGGAGGCAGAACCAAGCCCAGATGGGATAGACCCACCGGACGGCACGCTGTAGCTTGGCAACACAACCCCAAAGGGAGCTTTGTCATGCGCTGCGTTTTTGTCCAATTTCGTTGTACCCCCGGCCAGACCTATAAAGTCGCCGACGCCATCTATGACCGTGAAATCGTGTCCGAGCTGTACTCAACCAGCGGCGCGTGGGACTTGATCGCCAAAGTCTATGTGCCCGACGCCGAGGATGTTGGTCATTTTGTCAACGAAAAGCTCAGCTGCATCCCCGGGGTCGAGCGATCTTTGACCACGATGACATTCAAAGCATTTTAAATGAGCAGCATCATCATCACCGGAGCCAGTTCGGGCATTGGCTTGGTCACGGCGCGTTATTTTTTGGACCACGGCTGGACGGTCGGCCTGATTGCGCGGCGTGCCGAGCGGCTGGAGCCTCTCGCAGATCTCTACCCCACGGCAATTCCGATCCCGTGTGATGTCACCTGCGAAGCCAAGGTCGCCGCCGCTTTTGAGCAGTTTGCTGCGATCCGGCGTTTGGATGTTTTGTTCAACAATGCCGGGTTGTTTGGGCCGCAAAAAACCATCGACGAGATCGCTCTGTCGGACTGGCAAAACGTTGTAGATGTCAACCTGACAGGTATGTTTTTATGTGCGCGCGCGGCATTCCGTGTGATGCGCCACCAAACACCGCAGGGCGGTCGGATCATCAATAACGGTTCAATTTCCGCCCATACCCCGCGCGAAGGCTCGACCTGCTATACCACGACCAAACATGGTGTATCCGGGCTGACCAAGACACTCACGCTGGATGGCCGCGCCTTTGATATTGCGTGTGGACAGATCGATATCGGCAACGCGCGCACCGATCTGGTGGCGGGTTTGGAAACCGCACGCGCCGCGCAGGGGCTCGATCCGCTGCCGACAATGGCCGTCGAGGATGTCGCCAAGTCGGTTTACCACATGGCCCAACTGCCGCCCGAGGCGAATGTGCAAAGCCTGATGGTGATGGCCGCCAAGATGCCCCATATCGGGCGCGGCTGACTTTGGGGGGCCGACCGGCTCAGCCGCGGATATAGCGAAAGAAGGCCGCCGCCATCCAACCTGCCGCGATCGCAATCACCAGCGATAACAGGCCGTAAATCAGTGGTTTTTCATGGGCGAGGTTGTACAGGAATTTTTCCAGCCCAACCTTACTGACCTCGATCTGGGTTTCGTATTCGTCGACCACAACGCCGTCGCGGGTCAAAAAGATCCGGGTCCGGTAGGCGCCTTGCGTCAGGTTTGACGGCAGCTCGATCGAGGTGTCGAACAAGGTCTCACCGGTGATTCGCACAGCCCCTTCATTGAGCTGATACAGATCATTTTTGGTCCGGACACGGATCAAAGCATCCAGAAACGCGTCGACATTGCCGACAGTATCGGCCACACCCACCGCGCGGATCACGCTTGGGATCGAGATCCGGTACCGCAGGTTTTCGGTCTCGCTGAGCACTTCGGGCAAAGGCGCGGATGTCGTGACAGCATAAAACGTGGGCGCCAGATCGACCTTCAGGGCTTCGGTATTCACCCAGATGCCCACGCGTTTGTCTTTGCGACGCACGGTCACTGGCTCAGACGGACCCTCGACCGCGATGATGACGCCCAGAGCGCCGGGCGGCCGCGCCGCCTCGCGGCGGACAGCGCCGTAGATCAGGATCTCTGAGCCATCGAAATTCGCCGTGATCGACACGCGCGTTTGCGACATGTCCGCGATAATTTCTTCTGCCGTCAATCCGGTGGGCAGGGCGAGCAGCAAGACTGCCAATACAAACCGCACCATCAGTGGCCCCCCGCTTGGCCGATCGAGAACAGCTCAGATGGCGTGGCCAGCAGATCAAACGCCAGTTTCCCGCACACAGACAACACGATCATCGCCAGCAGGATGCGCAGCTGTTCGGCTTTCAGTTTGGTGCCCATCTGCGTGCCGAGCTGCGCCCCGATGACGCCGCCAATCAGCAGCAGCACCGCCAGCATCATGTCGACAGTCTGGTTGGTGGTCGCGTGCAGCAGCGTGGTGAACCCGGTGACGAAAATGATCTGAAACAGGGATGTTCCGATCACCACTTTTGTGGGCATGCCCAGCACATAGATCATCGCGGGCACCATGATAAAGCCGCCCCCAACACCCATGATGGCCGCCAGAATGCCGACCAACAGCCCCACAATCAAAGGCGGGATCACCGAGATATACAGACCCGAGGTTCGAAACCGCATCTTGAACGGCAGCGCATGGATCCAACCGCGCTTGTGGCGCACCGGAGCGACCGCGCCTGTCTTGGTTTTGCGAATGGCGTTGAGACTTTCGACAAACATCAAGCTGCCGATAATGCCCAGAAAAACCACATAACACAGTCTGACCAGCAGATCGACTTGTCCTTGTGCTTTCAGGATGTTGAACAGCTGGACCCCCAAGGCCGCCCCGGTCAAGCCGCCGATCAGCAGCACCCCCCCCATTTTCAGATCGACTGTTCTGCGCCGCAAATGCGCCAGCACGCCGGAAAACGATGACGCCACGATCTGGTTGGCCTCGGTGGCCACGGCAACGGCAGGCGGAATACCGATAAAGAACAACAAAGGGGTCATCAGAAAGCCGCCGCCGACCCCGAACATCCCGGATAAAATTCCAACTATTCCGCCAAGTCCCAGCAACAAAAAAGCATTCACCGACACTTCGGCGATGGGCAGGTAGATGTTCATGGCGGGCCTTTCTCTTTGGTGTCGTTTAGACCCAGAGCCCCAACCAGGAACAGCCCCTCACCTGCGACAAATCGGAACGATCGGTCTCAATCTGCTATCTTTCCTTGATATAGGGAGTGCCGCCCGCCCGGGGCGGGATGGCCTTTCCGACAAACCCGGCCAAGATCACAACCGTCAGGATATAAGGCAGGCTGTTGAGCAACTGATCGGGGATATCGACGCGTATCACCGATTCAACCACATCCGAGCGCAACGCCAGCGCTTGCAACAGGCCAAACAACAAGGTCGCAAACAGCGCGTACCAGGGTCGCCATTTGGCAAAGATCAGCGCGGCCAGTGCAATATACCCACGTCCCGCGGCCATCTCCTTGACGAATCCCGCTTGCAATGCGGTCGACAGATAGGCCCCGGCCATGCCGCAGAGCACGCCACAGATGGCCACCGCTGCAAATCGCAGCCCGATCACGGAAATACCGGCGGTATCGACGGCGGCAGGGTTCTCGCCCACAGCGCGCAATCGCAGCCCAAAACGCGTGCGGTACAACAGATACCACGTGCCCGGAACACACAGCAACGACAGATAAACCAGGATCGAATGGCCCGACAGCAGTTCATGATAGATCGGTCCCAGATAAGGGACGCTTTGCATGGCCTCGGCGAAAGGCAGGGTGATCGGCTCGAACCGCGCGCCCCCTATCAGCGACGGGGTGCGACCGCCCTGGCGGAACCAACTTTGCGCCACCAGCACCGTCAATCCGGACGCCAGAAAGTTGATCGCGACACCTGAAATCAATTGGTTGCCCCGGAAGGTGATCGAAGCGATCCCGTGCAGCGCGCTCAGCGCCAGCGATGCGCCGATCCCGGCCAAGAGCCCCATCCAGACCGAGCCGGAGATATACGCCACGGCCGCCGAGAAGAACGCCGCCGCGAGCATTTTGCCCTCGAGCCCGATGTCGAATATGCCGGCACGCTCGGAAAACAATCCCGCAAGACAGGCCAGCAACAACGGCGTGGCCAGACGCACTGTCGAGTCGAGGATTTGGATCAGAGTTAAGAAATCCATGGATCAGCTCCCCGCGACAGCCAGTTTGAAACCGGCAGATGTAAAAACCGCGTCCCAGGCGCCCGCGACATGCGATGTTGGCTCTTGGAGACAAACAAAGCAGCTGGCATGCCGGTCAGACGGTGGATGGCAGAAAGCCAACACAAAGGCCAGATTTTGGGTCATTTCGCGGCCTCCGCAGAACCGTTGCGGCGCATGGCCAAGAACAATTTTTCGATCGGCATCCGCACCATGTTGTCCAACGCCCCTGTGAACAAGATCACCAGCGCTTGGATCACGACAATCAGCTCACGCGGGATTGAGGTCCATAACGCCAGTTCGGCGCCCCCTTGATACAAGAACCCGAACAAGATCGCGGCGATGAACACACCGATCGGGTGGCTGCGCCCCATCAAGGCCACCGCAATGCCGATGAAGCCCGCTCCTTCGACACTGTTCATCACCAAACGCTCGGCCTCGCCCATCACGTTGTTGATCGCCATCAACCCGGCCAATGCGCCGGACATCAGCATCGCGATCATGATGATCTTGGTTGGTGAGATCCCGGCATACACCGCCGCTGAGTCCGAATGTCCGAAGGCGCGCAGCTCATATCCTAGTCGGGTGCGCCAGATAAAAAACCACACCAGCACACAAGCAATTACGGCGATGATGAAGGTGATGTTGACAGGGGCTGCTTTGCTGAACTCGATCCCAATCGGGGCCAGAATATCGTGCAATATCGGAAGGTTCGATCCTTCTGGAAACCGCGCTGTGGCCGGATCCATCTGACCCTGCGGGCGCAGCACATTGACCAAAACGTAATTCAAAAGCGCGGCACCAATGAAGTTGAACATGATTGTGGTGATCACGATATGACTGCCGCGTTTGGCTTGCAAATAGGCCGGGATCGCAGCCCAAGCAGCACCAAACACCGCCGCACCGATCATCGCGGCGGGCAGCGCCAACGCCCAGTGCGGCCAATCAATGGACAAGCACACCAGCGCCACTCCCAGACCGCCCAGAGTCGCCTGGCCCTCGCCGCCGATGTTGAACATCTTGGCGTGGAATGCGATCGACACGGCCAATCCGGTGAAAATGAAATTGGTCGCGTAATACAGCGTATAGCCCCACCCATAGGTCGAGCCCAAGGCCCCGGTGATCATCAGCTTGACGGCCTCGATCGGGTCTTCTCCGATCGCCAAAATGACCAGAGCCGAGATTGCAAACGCAATCAACAGCGAGAGCAAAGGTACCAAAATCACGTCTGCCCAGCGTGGCATCACATCCATGTAGTGTTCCTCATCTTCCCAAGACGCGCCAGGCGCCAACCCCCTCGAGACCGTTAGGCCGCCGTTTCAATGACACCGGCCATCAACAGGCCCAGTTCTTTTTCATCGGTCAAAGCCGGATCCCGTTCGCCCATGATCTGACCGTCAAACATCACCGCAATGCGGTCTGACAAAGACATGATTTCATCCAACTCGACCGAGACCAGCAAGATCGCCTTGCCCGCATCGCGCAGGGCGATAATCTGTTTGTGGATAAACTCAATCGCTCCGATATCGACGCCGCGCGTGGGCTGACCGATCAACAGAAGGTCCGGGTTGCGCTCGATTTCGCGGGCGACCACGATTTTCTGCTGGTTCCCGCCTGAGAAATTTTTCGCGCTCAGCCACCCATTTGCGGGCCGGATGTCGAATTTTTCGATCTTGGCCTCGGTGTCGGCGCGCAAGGCTGCATTGTCCATCAGCACGCCCTTGGCATAGGCGGGATCGTCTTGATATCCGAATGCGACGTTTTCCCAAGCGTGAAAATCCATGATCAGCCCAGCGCGCTGGCGGTCTTCTGGCACATGGGCGATGCCGCGCCTGCGCCGGGTCCGGGCGTCAGAATACTTGCCGCTGAGATCTATCGGCGCGCCATTGATCAAGATTGTTCCAGTGCCGTTGCACATACCACCCAGCACTTCCAACAGCTGGCTCTGACCATTCCCGGCGACCCCGGCAATCCCCAGAACTTCGCCCGCACGGACAGTCAGATTGATGCCCTTCAGCCGCTGTACGCCCTGGTCGTCAGTGACGCTTAAATTGGTGACGTCGAGCACATTGGCCCCGGGTTTGGAGGGGGCTTTATCGACTTGCAACAAGACCTTGCGACCGACCATCAGCTCAGCCAAAGCCGCCGGAGAGGTCTGATCGGTTTTCACGGTTGCGGTCATTTCACCGCGCCGCATCACGCTGACCGTATCGGTGGCATCCATGATTTCGCGCAGCTTGTGGGTGATCAGGATGATCGTTTTGCCCTCATCCTTCAGCCCGCGCAAAATGCGAAACAAATGGTCGGCTTCGGACGGGGTCAGCACGCCCGTTGGCTCGTCCAAAATCAAAATGTCGGCTTTGCGATACAGCGCTTTGAGGATCTCGACGCGCTGCTGCATTCCCACGCCAATTTCTTCGATCAACGCGTCCGGGTCGACGTTCAGCTCATATTCTTTCGACAGCGCAATAAGTTGCTTGCGCGCCTTGGTCAGCGATGGACGCAAGCGCGGGCCATCCTCTGCCCCCAGAACGACATTTTCCAACACGCTGAAATTCTCGACCAGTTTGAAATGCTGAAATACCATGCCAATGCCCGCGCGGATCGCCGCCTGGCTGTCTGGGATATCGGTTTTGGTGCCGCCGATGAAAATCTCGCCCTGATCGGCCTTGTAGAACCCATAGAGGATGCTCATCAGGGTCGATTTCCCGGCCCCGTTTTCGCCGATAATGCCGTGGATCGTACCGGGCATCACCCGGATCGAGATATCTTTGTTCGCTTGAACTGGCCCGAACGCCTTTGAGATCCCTTTCAGCTCGATCGCGGGTTCTGTCATGTGGGCTCTCCTCTCTTGGGCAAGCGTGACATCGGGGCACTTTGGCCGCCTGGGCGCATTTGTCGACGACTTTTGACGCTCCCATCGGGCGCCTGAGTCGCATGGAACCGCACCGCGTATTGCGATGCGGTCCCAATTTTGGTCTTCTTATCGGTGGTTTAGAAGGTCAGCGCAGGGCAGCTGTCATCCGAAGTATAGTCATGGACGGCCAGCTCGCCGCTGGCGATCTTGGCAGACGCGGCGTCAACCATCGCCTTCATGTCATCGCTCACCAGCTCTGCATTGTGCTCATCAAGCGCATAGCCGACACCGCCATTGGACAAACCCATGACGCGGAAACCGGTCTCAAGGCCAGGACCATCGGAGAACGCCTCATAGACCGAATTGTCAACACGCTTGAGCATCGAGGTCAGAACCTGACCCGAATGCAGGTAGTTCTGATTGCTGTCGACGCCGATCGACAAGATGTCTGCATCCGCAGCCGCCTGCAGAACGCCAACACCCGTGCCACCTGCTGCGGCATAGACCACGTCAGAGCCTTGGCTGATCTGCGCTTGGGTCAGCTCAGCGCCCTTGACCGGGTCGTTCCAAGCCGACGGATCGGTTCCTGTCATGTTGGCAATCACGGTTGCGTCGGCATTCACGGCTTTGACACCCTGTGCATAACCACAAGCGAATTTGCGGATCAGCGGGATGTCCATGCCCCCAATGAACGACACGGTGTTGGAATCCGACGCCATCGCGGCCATCATGCCGACCAGATAGGATCCCTCGTGCTCGTTAAACACAACCGACCGCACGTTTGGCTGGTCGACCACCATATCGATGATCAC